>JAITVS010000246.1 GCA_031285685.1 Tannerella sp. | reverse complement strand
CTCAATTTTTGCTATATTTTGCCAAATATCAGAATATAGCTTCACTTCGGTAATTAAAAAAACATGTTTTTTGTATTACGCTCAATTTTTGCTATATTTGCGTCGGTAAAAAATGAATCAAAATGGAAGATTTTGGCGATTGGTTATATCTTTTAATTATTATCATTGCAGGTGTAAGCAGCCTCATAAGTTCGGTCCGCAAAAAAGCGCGACAGACGGCTGAGCAGAATCAACCCCGTGGAACCGTCTCGGATAACAGTCACGAAGAGGATCCCTGGAATGAAGAGTCTACTCCTCAACAAGAGTTTCCGGAAAGGAAGTCTGTAACCACGATTAAACCTAAACAACAGCCATTACCATCTTACCAATCTGTCACAACGCAAAAAAGACATTATTTCGACATACAACAGGAAGGACAGCCATCCATAATACAAGAAAATACAGAATTCATGTCTGTGGATGCAGACAAAGAGGATGCATCCATAACATTTGAGGATCTCCCGGACAATATTGATGAATGGCGCAAAGCTTTTGTATATCATGAAATTATCGACCGCAAATACTAACAATGCAAAATCTTAAATTAGTTATTTTCGATTTAGACGGGACATTATTAAATACCATCTCCGATCTTGCACACAGCACAAATTACGCATTAGAAAAAATTGGATTTCCCGGCCATCCTGTAGAAGCTTACAAATATTTTGTCGGAAATGGCATAAACAAGCTTTTTGAGAGAGCCTTGCCTGAAAATCAAAAAACAGACCGGAACGTAGCACACATACGAGATCTGTTTCTCCCTTATTATGACCAGCATAATACAGATTACACAAGACCATACGACGGCATACCCGACTTACTGAAAATATTGCAATCAAAAAACCTGATGATGGCTGTCGCATCAAACAAATATCAAAAAGCCACAGAAAAACTGATTAAACACGCATTTCCCGACATATCATTCACTGCCGTTTTGGGACAACGTGAAGGCATACCCGTCAAGCCGGATCCTGCTATCGTATATGACATCCTTAAAACAGCAAATGTACTGCCGGAAGAAACTATCTACATAGGCGATTCCGGCGTCGATATGCAAACGGCATTAAATTGCGGAATCATATCAATCGGTGTAACATGGGGATTTCGTCCTCGTGAAGAACTCGAAACCGCCGGAGCGAACTACATAGCAGACTCAGTGAACGAAATTCTCGAAATAATTGGCTATTAAACAAGATTTATTTTGTACTTTTGCACGCATTTTGAAATAGGTAGTATAACCATTAATAATAAGTATCATGGCATTTAAGAAAATTACGGCCGAAGAGGCCGCTTTATTTGTGAATAATAACGACAATGTCGGATTCAGCGGATTTACTCCGGCGGGTTGTCCTAAAAGCGTTCCTCTGGCAATTGCTAAAAGAGCGGAAGAAGAACATCTGAAAGGCAATCCATTCAGTATAGGTGTCTTTACCGGAGCTTCTACCGGAGATTCTATCGACGGAGCATTAGCACGGGCAAAAGCTATAAAATTTCGCACCCCGTATCAATCCAATAAAGACTTACGCTCTTTGTTGAATGCAAACGGAACACAATATTTCGACATGCACCTGTCCGAACTAGCTCAAAGTCTTCGTTACGGATTTTTGGGGAAAGTGGATGTTGCCGTCGTCGAAGCTGCAGACATCAATGAAAATGGTGAAATCATACCTACCGAAGGAGTTGGTATTGTACCTACCATATGTCGCCTGGCCGACAAGATCATTGTCGAACTGAATCATTTTCACCCGAAAGAAATAAAAGGTATGCATGACATCTACGAACCGGCAGATCCGCCTGTTCGTCGTGAGATACCGATATATACACCATCAGACCGTATCGGAACTCCTTATATCAAAGTTGATCCAAAAAAAATCATCGGTATCGTTGAAACAAACAATACGCCTGACGGAAGCACATTTTCTCCTCTTGACGATGTAACATTGGCTATCGGAAAAAATGTGTCGGACTTTTTAGTTCATGAAATAAAAGCCGGACGCATTCCAAGTTCATTTCTTCCCGTACAAAGCGGCGTAGGTAATGTTGCCAATGCGGTTTTGGGTGCCATGGGTGCCAACAAAGAAATTCCGGCATTCCGTATCTATACGGAAGTTATTCAGGATGCCGTTATAAAGTTAATGAATGAAGGACGTGTTAAATTTGCAAGCGGATGTTCTTTAAGCGTTAGTCACGAAGCCCTGAAGGAAGTTTATTCGCGCCTTGATTTTTTCAAGGATAAAATACTACTTAGACCCGAAGAGATCTCTAATAATCCGGAGGTTGTTCGCCGTTTGGGGTTGATAACGATTAATACGGCACTCGAAGCGGACATATTCGGAAATATCAACTCCACACATGTCCTGGGCACAAAAATGATGAACGGACTTGGTGGTTCGGGAGATTTTACCCGAGCTGCTTATTTATCCATATTTACGACCCCATCAACAGCCAAAGAGGGCAAGATCAGTGCATTCGTTCCGATGGTATCACACCTTGATCATAGTGAACATTCCGTAAAAGTAATTATAACCGAACATGGCGTTGCGGACCTTCGAGGTAAATCACCTGTTCAACGCGCGCGCGCGATCATTGATAATTGTGTTGACCCAAGTTATCGCCCCTTGCTTGATGAATACCTTAACATGGGAATAGCAGGACACACGCCACATAATCTGAACTGTTGCTTTGCTTTCCACCAGGAATTCACAAAAACCGGAGATATGCATAATGTAAATTGGAATTGTTGTCGGTAACATTCCTCCTTATATAAAATCAGAAAGCGCTTCTTTAACCGGAAACGCTTTTTTTATTTATTAATATACCTACTAAAACTCCCGGAGACAAAAAAGTAAATGCCACCTTATGGCAGCATTTACCCAATTGCGATATTTCTGAAATCTCACACGTTTCTCAACGAGCATATTTCCACGGGTGTATATAAATTTGATTAGTTTCAAAAACTATTATTCTTATCTCCACTCCTATAAGTCCAATAAAATTGCACTTATAATATTTCAATCCAACATTTTATTTTCGGCATATCATTACAAACTTTGATCCTGCAAATATATTATATATTTCTGTTCATAATGTTACTTCAATAATATTCGTATGTCACTTCAGCAATATAACACATGTGAGTATTTTACTCGGATACACCAAATCATGCGCCATCATCATCCTCTATCATCACAATATTGCTTGCAATTCATTTACGGGTACAAATATCTGTAATTAATCCAGAAAAAAAAAACCACAAGAGTTAATATTCTTTAAAAGTCATATTTTTCATTAAAAAACACTCCTAAAAGCCCTCTAATTCATATAAATTCAGTTGTATTAAAATTAATATTTTCCAGATATCGAGACAGCCAACCTAACGGTCAACAGAATCATGTCCATACTTCTCAAGGATTTGATCTACCTCTTCCTTACTAAGCTCCTTTACATTTGTCACAGTAAATATTTCCGACAAAAAATTTCCGTAAAGATTGCATTCCTGAATAACTCCTTCAAGCATTTTCTTTATATCCAACTTGACCGGTATCAAAAACACAAGCTCTACATACCGGGGGCCGATTGTTAGACGCTCTATCTCACAATCATCTTTCGACAAAGCATACCGGAACTCCTTTTCTATTACTTCCCGTTGATAATCTACAAATGAGACTCCATGTGAAGATATTATCAAAACATAAAAACGCAATTTTTTCCCTTTGCCTCCAAGACCCGTCGATATATAAATCTGCTTTTCTCCCGACAACTCGGACTCCAATGTAATACGACTTTCCATCAAGGCCATGTAAGCCCAATTAACAAGTTCTTCATCGGGATGTTGCACATAACGTTCCAGTAATCTGTATGCACGAACTTGTTTGGAAGAAGCCAGAATGGCCAATATTTTTTTCTTTTCCTCCTTCGATAATTCGATATTTTCCAGATTCAAAATATATCGGTCATAATCAGCATCATCCATTTCATGAAACTCTTTCCGTACGCGGTTTGAATACTTAAAATACTCCATCTGCTGCTCTATCGGCACACGATGTTCTAGAATATGAAAATGTCCATCCATATTTTGGAAAGAATCATAAAACTTTTTAAAAACATCTTCCTGACCTTCCATATCCTCTCCTTTCGTTTGATATTAAATAATTCAACAAAAATACGTTTTTTTTTTAAAGCATGCAAATCATTAAAAAAAGTCTTATCTTCGCATATTGTTCAACAAAACAAAATAATCAATTCTTCTTATTATCAATAAAATAACGACGCACAATCAATAATAAGGTAAGGTATAGAAAACGAATGAACAGCCATACAATACTTTTAGTTATATCAATTTATTTTTTAATTTTACTTCTCATATCCTGGTTTACCGGGCGTAAAAATTCAAGCAACGAAGCCTTTTTTCTTGGCAACAGGCGCTCACCATGGTATATCGTATCCATAGGTATGATCGGTTCGTCACTTTCAGGTGTTTCATTCGTCTCCGTCCCCGGATGGGTACGTTCTACCGATATGACATATATGCAGATGGTTCTGGGCTTCTTCTTCGGATATGTGATTATTGCCAAAGTTCTACTGCCTTTATATTACAAATTGCAACTTACTTCCATTTACGAATACCTGAACAGCCGTATGGGACACAACAGCTATAAAACCGGAGCCTCCTTCTTTCTGCTGTCGAAAATCTTAGGCTCTGCCGTAAGGCTTTATCTCGTTGTTCTCATTTTACAAACTTACGTATTTGATCAGTGGAATATTCCTTTTATTGCTACAGTCGCAGTCAGCATATTATTGGTATGGCTTTATACCTATCGCAGTGGGATACGAACGATTATCTGGACTGATACACTACAGGCATTATGCCTTATAGCAATGCTGATCGTCATTATATGGCAAGTCAAAAACCAAATGGGACTTAATGTCACCGGAATGATAAAAACCATAGCCGACAGTCCGCATTTCCATATATTCGAATTCGAAGACTGGAACAGCAAGCAGCATTTCGTCAAACAATTTCTCAGCGGAGTATTTATACCGATTGTAATGACCGGCCTTGATCAGGATATGATGCAGAAGAACCTATCCTGCCGCAATTTGAAAGACGCACAAAAAAATATGTACATTTACGGATTAGCATTCACCCCTATAAACCTCATGTTTTTATGCCTCGGCATTCTACTTGTGACGCTGGCATCACAATTAAACATCAGTCTTCCTGCCTCCGGAGACGATATTCTTCCTATGTTCTGCACATCAGGAATACTTGGACAATCCATATTAATTTTTTTCACAATCGGTATCATTGCTGCTGCATTTAGCAGCACAGATTCCGCGCTGACCTCCCTGACGACATCGTTCTGCATCGATATCCTTGATATTAAAAACGAAGATGCGGAAAATGCCAAACGTACAAGACTCCAGGTTCATATCATGATGTCCGTCACACTCGCTCTTATAATACTACTGCTTAAAGTCGTAAATAATCGCAGTGTCATTGATGCGATATACACAATAGCATCCTATACTTATGGTCCTCTTCTCGGCTTATTTGTATTCGGGCTATTTACCAAACACAAAGTACACGATAAAATGGTTCCCTTTGTCTGCCTTATATCCCCAGTGATATGCCTCTCTGTTGATTTACTGTTAGTGCATTACACAAACTACCGTTTAGGGTACGAATTACTTCTAATCAACGGGGTTTTAACCTTCATCGGACTCCTTCTCTGCAGAAAACAAACATCCCCGGCATAACTGCCTCATTTTAATAAAAGGATAAAATTATATATCTTTGTCTTCATAATTTTTTGATTTATGGAAGTAAAAAGCGCTGAATTTATAATAAGCAACACGGATGTCAGAAAATGCCCGGAGGGAACGCGTCCGGAATACGCGTTTATCGGCCGTTCAAATGTTGGCAAATCATCACTGATAAATATGCTTACTAATCATAAGCAGCTGGCCATGACATCACAAAAGCCTGGTAAGACACAGTTAATTAACCATTTTCTGATAAACAACGACTGGTTTCTTGTTGACTTACCCGGATACGGGTATGCGCAAAGAGGCAAAACGGGACGTGATAATATTCGTAAAATAATAGAGGACTACATACTCGAACGGGAACAACTGACTAACCTGTTCGTTCTTATCGATTGTCGCCATGAACCACAGAAAATCGATCTCGAATTCATGGAATGGTTAGGAGAGAACGGTATACCTTTTTCTATTATCTTTACTAAAACAGACAAAATAAGTAAAACTAAATTATCCGAAAATATCGAGATCTACCGGAATAAAATGTTTGAGATATGGGAAGAGTTACCTCCTATGCTCATCTCATCCTCAGAAAAAAAAGAAGGAAGAGAAGATATTCTTGACTATATAAAAAGTATTAATTCCGCTTTGTGAAAATTATTTGCGACAAACACAAAACGAAATTCAAAGATGTATATAATATGAAAGTTTGTATTGCAGAAAAACCAAGCGTTGCACGCGAAATTGCCGACATACTCGGAGCCACTCAAAGAAGAGCCGGCTATATGGAAGGAAACGGCTATCAGGTCTCATGGACGTTCGGTCATCTGTGTACATTAAAAGAACCGCACGATTACTCTCCGGACTGGAAGCAATGGAGTATACGCTATCTGCCGATGATACCGCCCCGTTTCGGAATAAAACTCATCGACAATGCGACATACCGGAAACAATTCAATATACTTGAAAAATTAATACAAAACGCGGATGAAGTCATCAACTGCGGTGACGCCGGACAAGAAGGAGAACTAATACAGCGTTGGGTTATGCAAAAAGCCGGATGCAAATGCCCAGTCAGGCGACTATGGATCTCTTCACTGACCGAAGAAGCTATACGCGAAGGTTTTCAGGCCCTGAAAGATCAAAAGGATTATCAACATCTTTATGAAGCCGGACTGTCACGCGCTATCGGCGACTGGATACTCGGCATGAATGCCACACGCCTGTACACCTTGCGGTACGGACAAAACAAACAGGTATTATCCATCGGACGCGTTCAGACCCCAACCCTTGCATTGATCGTAAAACGCCAGAAAGAAATAGAAGAGTTCAAACCGGAGCCTTACTGGGAATTAAAAACCATTTACCGCGATACTACTTTTTCTTCCACACAGGGAAAATTCTCTCAAAAAGAAGAAGGGGAAGAATTGCTTCAAAAAATTACAGATAAACTTTTTTTCATCACAGATATAGCGAAAAAGAAAGGGAAAGAGCTGGCTCCGCGTTTATTTGACCTCACATCACTGCAAGTTGAATGCAATAAAAAATTTTCATTTTCCGCCGATGACACCCTCAAGCTCATACAATCACTATATGAAAAAAAGGTGACGACATATCCGCGTGTAGATACAACTTTTTTGAGCGAGGACATCTATCCCAAAATTCCGCAAACACTCAAGGGACTAACTGATTATACAACACTTACCACCCCCCTGCTGACCGCAAAAATACCGAAATCAAAAAAAGTTTTTGACAATTCGAAAGTCACTGACCACCACGCCATTATACCAACAGGCGTACCGGCACGAAACCTTATTGACAATGAGCGAAAAGTCTACGATCTTGTAACAAGGCGGTTTATTGCCGCATTTTATCCTGACTGCGAAATATCCACTACTACTGTATTGGGAGAAGTAGAAGATGTCAAATTTAAAGCCACGGGAAAGCAGATACTGAGTCCGGGCTGGCGCGTGGTTTTTGAAAAAGAATCATCGACAGATAAAGCAACACAAAACGGCAAGGAAGATGCACAGAACAATGACAATGAACAACAAACAGAAGAAAATGCCGTTTTACCTGAATTTACAAAAGGAGAAAATGGTCCGCACAAACCGGATTTTGCCGAAAAATGGACGACTCCTCCAAAACCATACACCGAAGCTACACTTTTACGCGCTATGGAAACGGCCGGTAAATTTGTAGATAACGACGAACTGCGCGATGCTCTGAAGGAAAACGGCATCGGACGCCCATCCACGCGTGCCGCCATTATAGAAACGTTGTTCAAGCGGAACTATATCCGTAAAGAACGTAAAAACCTGTACGCGACTCCTACAGGAGTCGAACTAATCGATACGATACAGGAAGAACTCTTAAAAAGTGCTGAGTTGACAGGTCAATGGGAGAAAAAACTCCGCCAGATAGAACAAGGGACTTATGAAGCGGGTATGTTCATTGATGAATTAAAAGAAATGGTAGGAGAAATCGTCCTGAATGTACGTTCCGACAGGACAACACGCACGATAACAATAGATGAAGAGGCAATAAAAAAAACAGCACAAAACACCGGTGATATAAGCGACGCAAACAACAGCGGTTCCAAGGCAAAAGATCAAAAAAAATCTGCCAAAGAGGAAAAGCCTAAGCAAAAAACGAAACCCCAACCTGTTACCTGCCCTCTTTGTAAAAAGGGTACAATTATTCGCGGCAAAACAGCTTACGGATGTTCCGGATATACAGAAGGATGTACGCTCCGTCTTCCTTATGAAACATACGGCGACAACCTGAGTGATGCGGCATTAAAAAAAGTACTGAAAAATCTACCTTCCGAATAGAATAATATGCAAACAAGCCCCATGGATACAAACAATACGATAAGTTCAAATGGAGACGAGCTTTTCCCCTTAGTAAACAATAAGGGCGAAATGATCGGAAAAGCGACACGACGTGAGTGTCACAGCGGAACAAAATGGCTGCATCCCGTCGTCCACCTTCATGTCTTCAACGAGAAAGAAGAACTGTATCTCCAGAAGCGCTCCATGAACAAAGATATACAACCCGGGAAATGGGATACGGCAATAGGAGGGCATATTGATTACGGCGAAACCGTAGAAGAGGCTTTACGGCGCGAAGCGCGCGAAGAACTCAACATAACTGAATTTATTCCGGAAAAGATCACATCGTATATATTTGAGTCAGCCATAGAAAAAGAACTTGTCAACACCTTCAGAACAACATACTCCGGGACAATGATACCTGATTGTAATGAATTAAGTGACGGACGTTTCTGGACTATAGACGAGATAACTTTAAATCTGGGTAAAAATATATTTACTCCCAACTTCGAAAATGAATTTAAGCAAGTAATCATTCCTTTAATCAGAAAAATATGAAACACATCGTGTTATTAATAAAAACGGCCCTGTTTTTTCTTATTACATGGCTTGCCACAGACTCAAGTGTAGCTACTGAAAAACATCTCGTTTATAAAATTGATATCAAAAAGGAGATTGATAAAACTTCACAGATTTATCTGAACAAAGGACTTACCGAAGCACAATCGCTTGGAGCTGATGCCATACTGATCCATTTGAATACATATGGAGGATTACTCGACGCAGCAGACTCCATGCGTACAGCCATATTATACAGTCCCATACCCGTATATGTCTTTATCGATAACAATGCCGCCTCTGCAGGAGCGCTGATCTCTATCGCCTGCCAAAAAATATACATGCGTAAGGGAGCAAGTATCGGAGCGGCAACCGTAGTAAATCAAACGGGAGAAGGCCTGCCCGACAAATACCAGTCTTACATGCGCTCAATGATGCGGGCTACTGCCGAAGCGCACGGACGCGATACGATTATCAGCGGACGCGACACCACCTTCAAATGGATACGCGACCCTAAAATAGCAGAAGCGATGGTAGACGATCGCGTTATCATACCTAACTTGATCGATTCGGGTAAAACACTCACCCTCACAACAGAAGAAGCTGTTAAATGGGGATATTGTGACGGCATTGCAGAGTCTTCAAATGAAGTAATAACCCAATATCTGAAATATGACGATTATGAATTAAAAAGTTACACGCCTTCCTGGATCGATAACCTGAAAGGATTCCTGATGAATCCGATATTTCAGTCTTTTCTCATCATGATCATCATAGGAGGAATCTATTTCGAACTTCAGACACCCGGAATCGGTTTTCCGTCTGCAGCCGCCCTCATTGCCGCCGTATTATATTTCGCACCATTATACATTGAAGGCCTTGCCGCAAACTGGGAAATTCTTGTTTTTCTCATAGGACTCATACTGATCGTCTTTGAAATATTCGTCATCCCCGGTTTCGGTATAGCAGGTATATCCGGAACCGTACTGATTATCACCGGGCTAACGCTTGCCCTGATAAACAACGTCAATTTTAACTTCGAACAAGTCAGCAGTGTTGAAATAGGCCGTGCTGTCATAGTTGTATTGATAGGGCTCACAGTCGGCTTCGGGAGTATGCTGTGGCTGTCGAGTCGCATAGGCACCAAAGGCATGCTACGTAAGGTTGCACTCGTAACCGATCTTGAAACTGCAACTTCGTCCCCGGTTCTCTCCGGTCTTATCGGCCGGGAAGGAATAACGGCCACCGTACTTCGTCCGTCAGGAAAAGTGATCATTGACGGTATATATTATGACAGCGTTTCCGAATCCGGATTTATAGATAAAGGGGTACAAGTAACGGTTGTACGTTTCGAAAATGCACAGATTTACGTTGAAATACTGATTTAATCTTTCAAAACATTCTATATCTCGATGAACGACAAGGGCAACAGATCCTTTGCCGAAGGAACGATGACCGTATCATTGCGCCCACATAAAAGCACCCGGACCGAACAGCCATATCGTCGTTCCGTTTCAAGCACTACCTGACGACATCCGCCGCAGGGAGATATGGAGGGCTGTATTTCTCCATTTTTCATTGCAATGATAGCAAGCGCAACGATCGGCACATCAGGAAAAGAAGCGCCGGCAGAAAATAAAGCAACGCGTTCCGCGCATAATCCGGACGGATAAGCTATATTCTCCTGATTATTTCCTTCCAGAATCGTCCCGTCTTCTAATAACACGGCAGCCCCTACTTTAAAATGCGAATAAGGCGCATAAGCACACCCGGCCGCACGAATGGCCGCATGACGCAATTCCCGGTCTTCAACCGACAATTCTTCAAGCTTCAATATCCTGACTCTAAATCCTATATTTTTTTCCTCCATAGATGAATCACTCTGAATACAAAACACAAATATAGCAAAAGTTGAGAGTAATACAAAAAGTATTTTTTTGTATTACCGGATGAAGCTATATTCTGATTTAAAACAAAATATAGCTTATTAATTTCTATGTTTTACTGTTTTTTAATACATTGTCAATATTTTCATACTCATTCATAATGTTTTTTCATTTCTAAGCCGTATCTTTGCACCCGCTTAATTATTCAATGTTTAATACGGACCGGTTATGAAACGAGCATTAACAGTGAGGTGTGCGATAATTAGGAGCGCTTGTTTCATGTGAACTTTGGCAGCATAACAGACTACAATATGAAACTATATATACGTTTATTCATTACATTCATCCTGTTTATCTCAAATATTGTTTTTATACAGGGACAAAAACAAACAAGACTACCGTCGTTTGAAGAATATATCCATAAATATAAAGACCTAGCTATCCAGCAACAAAAAGAATATAAAATACCGGCAAGTATTACATTGGCACAAGGTCTTTTAGAATCAGTAGCCGGTGACAGTCGTCTGGCACGTAAAGGAAATAATCACTTTGGAATAAAATGCAAAGAGGAATGGCGTGGCGGACGCATATACCATGACGATGATGAAAAAGACGAATGTTTCCGTACATACAAGACCGTAGAAGAATCATATACCGATCATTCATTATTTCTCGCCAAAAGAAAATATTACGTATCCCTGTTCAAGCTTGATATACATGATTATAAAGGATGGGCGCATGGTTTACAAAAATGCGGCTATGCAACGGATAAATCATACGGAGATAAACTGGTACGACTAATCGAAGCATATGAATTGCATAAATACGACAAAGCCAAAATCGTCGAGAAAAGACCTATTAATGACGATATTTACGAAATAAAACTGAATACGCCGGAATATGAAAGAAATCATCCGGAAATTACTAACTGGAGGCGCAGAATACATGAAAACAACGGTATCCATTATATAACAGCACAAACTAACGACTCTTATGAAATCATTGCATACGACACCCGTATGAAACTGAAAAGGTTGCTTAAATATAATGAAGTAACAGAGGGACATAAACTCAAAAACGGAGATATCGTTTATCTGCAGGGCAAGAAAAAACAAGCAAGCAAAGAATACAGTACACATATTGTCAAGGGAGGAGAATCGTTATACACTATATCCCAGTTATACGGCATGAAATTAAAATCCGTATATAAATTGAATAAGCTGAAATACGACTATACTCCAAAACCGGGAGACATATTGAAGGTACGTAGATAAAAGAATTTCAACATATTAAAATGAGTAACCAAAGGTATAATCTGCGTGGTGTAAGCGCTTCGAAAGAAGATGTACACGATGCCATAAAAAACATTGATAAAGGGCTTTTTCCAAACGCTTTTTGTAAAATAATTCCCGATATTCTGGGAAACGATCCGCATTATTGTAACATCATGCATGCGGATGGTGCCGGCACAAAATCGTCACTGGCATATATTTACTGGCGGGAAACCGGTGACTTATCCGTATGGAAAGGTATTGCACAGGATGCTCTGATCATGAATATCGACGACCTTCTATGTGTAGGTGCAACAGATAATATACTTGTTTCGAGTACGATTGGCCGCAACAAACTACTCATTCCGGGTGAGGTGATCTCTGCGATCATAAACGGCACCGACGAACTACTGGCCGAACTGCGTGATATGGGAATCGGCGTATATGCCACCGGCGGAGAAACGGCCGATGTGGGTGACCTGGTCAGAACTATTATTGTTGACAGCACCGTAACCTGCCGCATGAAGCGCAGTGATATCGTAAACAACGCCGAAATACAGGCAGGAGATGTTATTGTCGGATTAGCGTCATTCGGACAAGCTACCTACGAAAAGGAATACAACGGAGGCATGGGGAGCAATGGTCTCACTTCCGCCAGACACGATGTTTTTGCAAAATACATTGCAGAAAAATATCCCGAAAGTTTTGACGCGGCAGTACCCGAAGAACTCATCTATTCCGGCGGACTTAAACTTACCGACAAGGTTGAAGGATCACCTGTTAACGCCGGCAAATTAGTATTATCCCCCACTCGTACATACGCACCGGTTGTAAAGAAAATACTGGATGATATGCGAAAGGATATTCACGGGATGATACATTGTTCGGGAGGAGCGCAAACTAAAATACTGCATTTTATTGATAATCTCCGCATCGTTAAAAACAACATGTTTCCCGTTCCGCCATTATTCAGGACCATCCGGGAACAAAGCGGCACCGACTGGTCTGAGATGTATAAGGTATTCAATATGGGGCACCGTCTTGAAATCTATCTTGACGAAAAACAGGCCAATGATGTGATTGAAATAAGCAAATCGTTCAACATTGATGCCCGGATTGTAGGACATGTAGAAGCATGTGAGAAGAAAGAACTTATCATAAACAGTGAATTTGGAAAATTTTACTATCATTAAAAAAGTATGTCCGATAATAGTATACTACAAAAACTCGAAGGCCTAGTCGGACGTTTTGAAGAAGTATCAACTCTGATCACAGACCCTTCTGTCATTACCGATCAAAAACGATATGTCCGGCTGACCAAAGAATATAAGGAACTGGAACGACTAATTTCCACGCGTAAAAAATACATACAAACACTGGGAAATATAGAAGAAGCGAAAGAAATTCTCGCCAGTGAACAGGATATGGAAATGCGGAAAATGGCAAGTGAAGAATTGGAAAAAAGCCAGCAAAACTTACCTGAAATTGAAGAAGAAATAAAATTATTATTGATCCCTGCAGATCCTGAAGACGGTAAAAATGCCATTGTTGAAATACGTGGCGGCACCGGCGGTGACGAAGCGGCAATATTTGCAGGAGATTTATTCCGTATGTATTCAAAATACTGTGAAATAAAGGGTTGGAGTCTTAGCGTTTCAAGTTGTAACGAAGGCACATCCGGCGGATTCAAAGAAATAATTTTTACAGTCACAGGAGATAACGTTTACGGCACACTGAAATACGAATCCGGCGTACATCGCGTACAACGCGTACCGCAAACGGAAACGCAGGGGCGCGTACATACATCTGCGGCTACCGTAGCCGTACTTCCGGAAGCAGACGAATTTGACGTGGAAATAAATGAAGGAGAAATAAAATGGGATACTTTCCGGTCAAGCGGAGCCGGCGGACAAAATGTAAATAAGGTAGAATCCGGTGTAAGGTTGCGTTATGTATGGAAAAATCCCAATACCGGTGTCGCCGAAGAAATTCTTATCGAATGTACGGAAACACGGGATCAACCTAAAAACAAAGAGCGTGCATTAAGCCGCCTGCGTTCGTTCATATACGACAAAGAGCACCAGAAATATATTGATGATATCGCTTCAAAACGAAAAACAATGGTATCAACAGGAGATCGCTCAGCAAAAATACGCACATACAACTATCCGCAGGGGCGTATCACAGATCATCGTATAAACTATACTATATACAATCTTTCCGCTTACATGAACGGCGACATACAGGATTGCATAGATCACCTGATCGTTGCGGAAAATGCGGAAAGAATAAAAGAAAGCGAACTTTAAATTAAAACTTTGAACATAAAACCTGGAACTTACTCATGCGAGTTCTATATTACCTTAATATTAAATATCATTTTTGTACATATGAATAAAAAAGAACTTTTTGAAAATATTAAACATAAAAAATCTTTCCTGTGCGTAGGATTAGATACGGATATAACAAAAATACCCTTGCATTTACAAAAGGACGATGATCCTGTTTATGCATTCAATAAAGCGATTATTGACGCAACCGCCGAATTTTGTATTGCATATAAACCGAATTTGGCGTTTTACGAATGCGAAGGCAACAAAGGATGGATATCTCTTAAAAAAACAGTCGAATATATAAAAAGCAATTATCCGGATCAGTTTATTATAGCTGATGCAAAACGTGGAGATATTGGTAATACGTCCACGATGTATGCACAAACATTTTTTGAAGAAATGAACGTTCACTCGCTCACCGTAGCGCCATATATGGGAGAAGACAGCGTTACGCCGTTTCTACGTTATGACGGAAAATGGGTGATCCTGCTTGCTCTTACATCGAATAAAGGTTCCAATGATTTTCAATTGACAGAAGACAAGTTAGGAGAACGTCTGTTTGAAAAAGTTCTCCGCATTTCACAAAACTGGGGTAACGATGAAAATATGATGTATGTCGTCGGCGCCACGCAAGGCAAAATGTTTGAAGATATACGTCGCATAGTACCGGATCATTTTCTGCTCGTCCCGGGTATAGGAGCACAAGGAGGCTCATTGGAAGAGGTTTGCCACTATGGAATGAATGATATGTGCGGACTTATAGTCAACTCGTCACGTGCAATCCTATATGCCGACAACACGAACAAATTCGCCTTAAAAGCCAATGAAGCAGCATCTTCCGTTCAGGAAGAGATGAAATTCTTTCTATCAAAGAAAGGGATTATTTAGTCATAATCAATAATTATTTTTACATAATTCGTAACATATTTATTTTTTTACTAACTTTGTGCGCCAAAATATTTGTAAAAGCAGAAGTAACCACAAGATTATTGTCGTTGTTTTGCTATTTTAAATTTAAATCAACAGAATAAGGATGGAGTTTACGGCTCAACAGATTGCTGATTTTTTAAAAGGAAACGTAGTAGGGGATCCGACTGCTAAAGTAAATAATTTCTCCAAGATTGAAGAAGGGACACCCGGAACAATTACATTCCTAGCCAACTTAAAATATGAGCACTTCATATACAAAACAAAAGCCAGCATCGTATTGGTAAATGAGGACTTTGTTCCTACAGCGCCAATAGAACCCACCCTGATAAAAGTTCCGAATGCATATACATCACTGGCAAGGTTACTTGATCTGGTAGAACAATCTAAGATAAAAAAAAGTGGAATAGACTCTTCTGCATTCATCTCGGCAACAGCTTCTGTCGGTGAAAATTGCTACATCGGATCTTTTGCATATATAGGCGAAAATTCGGAAATAGGGAAAGAATGCATGATATATCCTCATGTTTATATTGGAGACAATGTTAAAATCGGAGACAAAACCATTCTTTATCCTCATTCGGTAATCTACAACGATTGTTCCATAGGTAAAAACTGTATCATTCATGCCGGTGCCGTCATTGGATCTGACGGGTTTGGTTTTGCTTCAGAGGAAAACGGAGAATACAAAAAAATCGCACAGCTAGGTAACGTTAACATCGAAGATGACGTGGAAATAGGCGCAAACACGACCATTGATCGTGCAGTAATGGGCTCTACAACTATTCATAAAGGCGTAAAATTAGATAACCTTATACAAGTAGCGCACAATGTCGAAATCGGCAAGAATACGGCTATGGCCGCGCAGGTAGGTATTGCAGGATCAACAAAGATAGGAACAAACTGTGTGATTGCCGGACAGGTCGGATTCGGCGGTCATATCAATATCGGAGATAATACGCAAATTGGGGCACAATCCGGAATCATAAGTAACGTCAAAGAAGGATCCCGGCTTATGGGAACACCGGCCATGCCGATAAAAAGACACCTGCGCTCCAGTATACTTCTCGAAAAACTACCGGATATATATAAAACTCTCAACAAGTTAGAGAAAGAGATTGAAGAATTGAAAAAGAATAAACAATAAAAGCATGGAGAAACAAAAAACGTTAGCGTCCGAATTTTCACTAAGCGGTAAAGGGCTTCATACAGGTTTGAACATAAATGTTACATTTAAGCCGGCCCCTGAAAATCACGGATACAAAATAAAACGTATTGATCTCGAAGAACAACCCATCATTGAAGCTTTAGCCGAAAATGTAACAAATACACAAAGAGGAACAGTCTTATCAAAAGGAGATGTAAGGGTTAGTACGGTAGAACACGCCCTTGCTGCTTTATATGCATGGGGAATTGATAATTGTCTCATCGAAGTAGACGCTCCGGAAATACCTATTCTTGACGGCAGTGCACGGTTCTTTTCCGAATCTATAGAAAAAGCGGGAATTATTGAACAAAAAGCGCCGAAAGATTATTATATCGTGCGCCACAAAATAGAAGTTAAGGATGAAAAAACAGGTTCGTCACTCATTATCCTTCCGGACGACCGGTTCAGTATCAATGTACTCATTGAATTTGATTCTCCCGTTCTACCCAATCAGTATGCTTCACTCACAAACATCAATGAGTTTCCTGAAAAAATATCAGCATCACGTACCTTCGTTTTCCTTCGTGAAATAGAAACATTGCTGCAGAACAATCTGATAAAAGGCGGTGACCTGGATAATGCCATTGTCATCTATGACCAGAAGATGGAGCAGAGCGAGATGGACCGTATTGCCGACATACTGGAGCTTCCTCATATAAATGTAAAAGAATTCGGTTATGTGAATGATAAACCGTTGGTTTTTCCGAACGAACCGGCAAGACACAAACTAATAGATGTTATAGGTGATATTGCCCTCATCGGAAAGCCGATCAAAGGACATATTATCGCCACACGCCCGGGACATAAAATAAATAATCAACTGGCCCGTTTAATTCGTAAAGATATAAAATTAACCGATGTACAGGCTCCGATCTATGATCCAACCGGAATTCCTGTCATGGATATTAATCGCATACGTGAACTTCTGCCGCACCGGTATCCGTTCCTGCTGGTTGACAAAATCGTAGAAATAGGAGGAGATTATATTGTAGGAATAAAGAATGTAACGGTTAATGAACCGTTCTTTCAAGGACATTTCCCGCAAGAACCGGTCATGCCGGGGGTTTTATTGGTCGAAGCGATGGCGCAAACAGGAGGCTTACTCGTCCTGAATTCTGTTGATGAGCCGGAACGTTATTCGACCTATTTTATGAAAATAGACGGAGTAAAATTCCGTCAGAAAGTTGTGCCGGGAGACACATTGATTTTCCGTTTACAACTGTTAGCCCCGATGCGTCGTGGGATATCGACTATGAAAGGATATGTTTTCGTAGGAGAAAAAGTTGTCTGTGAAGCAGAATTTATGGCACAAATCATTAAAAACAAATAACATATGCATTCACCATTAGCCGTTATCCATCCGGAAGCAAAAATAGGGGAAAATGTTACCATAGATCCCTTTGCTGTTATTGAAAAAGACGTGGTAATAGGTAATAACTGCCGCATTTTTTCTCATACTACAATTTTAAACGGAACCCGTATCGGTTCTGATTGTATGATATTTCCCGGAGCCGTTACTGCCGGTATTCCTCAAGATCTGAAGTTTGCAGGGGAAGAATCGATCGTGGAAATAGGTAATCATACTACGATCAGGGAATGCGTGACAATAAATCGTGGAACCGCGTCGAAAGGAAAAACGATTGTTGGAAATAATTGTCTTATCATGGCATATTCGCACATTGCACACGATTGTGTCGTAAAAGACAATGTCATTATAGGAAATGCGGCACAAATTGCAGGTGAAGTGGAAATTGATGACTTTGCAATTGTCAGCGGCGGTTCTCTGGTACACCAGTTCACCCGGATATCAAAACATGTAATGATTCAGGGCGGTTCGCGCGTCGGAAAAGATATCCCTCCCTACACACTTATCGGTCGTGACCCCATTGCATATTGCGGCATTAATATAGTCGGATTGCATAGACGCGGTTTTACAAATAACCAGGTCTTTCTGATACAAGATATTTATCGCACATTGTATACGCGCGGACTCAACAACACGGAAGCCCTCAACGCGATAGAAACAGAATATGAGCCCAGTATGGAACGCGATCTGATACTCAACTTTATAAAATCATCAAAACGAGGCATTGTCAGAGGTTCTATTGACGATTAAAAAATTTATCATTTTTCTTTTGTGATATAATTTTTATTCTCATATTTGCACATCATCTTTTTAGCATAATTATTATGGTATACAGATTTTTATTATTGTCTGACGAAGTAGATAACTTCAAAAGAGAAATACAAATAAGTTCACAGGCTACATTTCTCGATTTCCATAAAGAAATCCTGAAAGCTACGGGATATGATGAAAATCAGATCTACTCATTTTTCATATGTGGAGATGACTGGAGCAAACAAATGGAAATCACTCTGATTGAGATGGATACTTCTTCCGAAGAAGATAATTACATTATGGAAGATACGCATCTTGAAGATCTCATTGAAGAAGAACATCAGAAACTTCTCTATGTTTTTGATCAGTTGAGCGAACGTGTATTCTTTATTGAGCTACGTGAAATAGTGACCGGAAAAGATCTCAAAGAACCGGTTTGCACCAAATCTGTAGGAATTCCTCCAAATCAATTTATAGATTTCGATATGACAACAAACGACATCGTTCCCGATTTAGATGAAAATTTCTATGGTGATGATGCATATAATGATGAAGATCTTGAAGGACTAGATGAAGGCTCATTTGACGAGACATCCTCGAATGACCGCTTCTAAATGAAAATACTTTTTGTTTTACTCGGACCTACGGGTGTCGGAAAAACAGCATTGAGCATTAACATAGCCCGACATATCGGAAGTCCTGTTATTTCCACCGATTCACGTCAGATATACAAAGAACTGCCGATCGGCACAGCTGCTCCGACCAGGGAAGAGCTATCATTGGTTAAACATTATTTCATTGCAACACATTCCGTTACGGACTATTACAGTGCAAGTCTTTTCGAAGAAGAATCAATATCCCTAATAAACAAATTACACAAAACACTACCATTCCTGTTACTTTGCGGAGGCTCTATGATGTACATTGATGCCGTATGCAAGGGTATTGACGAAATGCCGACCATAACCGGGGAAATACGCAAAGCGCTATGGGATCAATATAACAATGAAGGACTTTCGCTCATTTTGGAAGAACTCAAAAAATCAGACCCTGTACATTATGAAGAGGTTGACCGGATGAATTACAGACGTGTTATTCATGCAGTAGAAATATGCAGAATGACAGGTAAACCATATTCTTCTTTCAGAACGCGGTGGATAAAAGAGCGTCCTTTTAAAATTTTCAAAATCGGTCTTACCCGCGAACGTCCGGAATTATTCGAACGTATAAACAAACGTGTTGATGATATGATCAGAGGAGGTATGGTGGAAGAGGCAAAACGTGTTTACTCCATGCGTAACCTGAATGCGCTCAACACTGTCGGATACAAAGAACTGTTTTCATATTTCGACGGTGACTACACTTTGGACGAAGCTGTTGAAAAAATAAAACGTAACACACGCGTTTATGCACGCAAACAAATGACCTGGTTTAAACGTGATCCGGAAATAAAATGGTTTAATCCTGATAATAAAGAAGATATAATCGCCTACATAGACAAAGTATCCGGTAGCGCCCAATGATTTATATTTTTTTAATATATAGACTGATTTTTATTCTTTATCTTTACCTGTAAATATGTTTGTTATAGATTGATACAGATACCGATGAAACAAAAGTTCACTAAAATATTTTATCTTATATTCTTCTTGTCGATAAGTCTTTACGGATATACACAAAGTCTTGATCAAGCCAAGATCTTGTATAACGAAGACGAATATGAAGAAGCAAAGCCCGTATTCGAAAAACTTGTAAAACAATCGCCCAATAATTCTTCCTACAATCAATGGTACGGTGTATGCTGCTACGAAACAGGAGATTATGAAAATGCAGAAAAATACCTGCTTGTTGCCAACAAACGTAAAGTCATGGAATCATATCGTTACCTCGCAATGTTATACACCGATCAGTATCGTTTCAACGAGGCCATAGAGATGTGGGACGGATATATCACCATGCAAAAAAAGAAAAAAGATGATACGTCCGAATCTGAAAAAAATATGGAACTGGCACGTAACCTGCTCCGTATGCAGGATAAAACCGAAGATGTTCAGATTATCGACAGTGTGGTTATAAATAAAAATGTATTTCTGGAAGCATACAGCCTGAGTGAAGAAAGTGGTACGCTCATGTCCTATGATGATTTTTTCAAGACGGAAAAAAATGTTTTATCCACAGTTTATATGAATCAGAAGGAAGACAGAGTTTATTATGCACGCCTTTCGGAAAACGGTTCTTATACGCTTTATTCGCAATCCAAACTGCTTGATGCATGGGGCGACGAAAAGGTTTTAATTCCCGATAATACGAAAGATGACAATTATCCTTATATTTTGTCAGACGGAATTACGATGTATTTTGCATCAAAAGGATATGAATCAATCGGCGGTTATGATATTTTCATCACACGTTATAATACAAACACAAACTCATATCTGGCACCCGAACAGATGGGTATGCCTTTCAATTCACCGGCAAATGACTACATGATGGTTATAGATGATACAAAAGGACTGGGATGGTTCGTTACCGACAGAAATCAACCGGAAGACAATGTGTGTGTTTATCTTTTTATTCCGGATCCATCCCGCAAGCGTATTGAAGGTATAGAAGATCATGAGGTAATAAGAAGAAGGGCAGCTTTGGTATCCATAAAAGACACATGGAAAGATGGTGCGGATTATACAGAGTTAATAAAACTGGCTCATACCGACCTGACACAAAAAGATGTGAAAAAAGAACGTGACTTTGAATTTGTTATTAATGACAAAATAACATATTATACACTCAATGATATCAAAAGTCACGAAGCGAAAGATTTATATTCCGAAGTATTAAATATAAACAAACAAATCGAAAGTCTTAATAACAAGTTGAATGATATACGTAGTTCATACACAAATGGTAATTCTTCAGTACGCGAACAATTGAAGCCAACTATATTACAGGCAGAAAGCCAGCTTTACTCATTAATGGAAAAGGCCAGGGTTCAGGAAAAAAAAGCGCGTAATGCCGAAATTCGTCAAATAGGAATCAAATAATACCGAACTTTATGGCAATAGATATAATAATTATAGTATTCCTGATGACCGCCGCAATATTCCTTATCATTGCGGAAATATTTCTTTTACCCGGTATAACAATTGCGGGCATCGCAGGTGCGTTATTTGCCATAGGAGGAGTTGCATACGCCTACTCCATAAGCGTAACTACCGGAAATATAACCCTGGGAGGATCCATTCTATCTTTCGGAGGTCTGTTTCTATGGCTTTTACGTTCTAATTCCTTTAATCGCGTGTCGCTGAAAACCGATATAGAATCAACTGTTATTTCACCACGTGATATGGAATTGAAAGTCGGAGATGAAGGTACTACTCTCTCGCGTCTAGCTCCTATAGGAAAAGCGCGTTTCAATAATATTACCGTTGAAGCTAAATCGATAAACGGATTTATTGATGAAAATACTCCCGTGATCATTATACGTATAGACGGGTATAACGTAGTCGTTGAGAATAAAAATAATATAAACAACACATAAATTATTGAAAGTATGGATTATCTATTGATCATGACAATTTGTGTAGCATTTGTATTGCTATGCATATTCTTTTACTACGTGCCTTTCCTCCTGTGGATTTCGGCAAAGGTATCAGGAGTAAACATTTCGCTTATTCAGTTGTTTCTCATGCGGATACGTAAAGTTCCACCGGGAGTCATAACACGCGCTATGATTGAAGCACATAAAGCAGGACTCAAAACTCTTACACGTGACGAACTGGAAGCCCATTATCTCGCAGGAGGACATGTAGAAAGAGTTGTACATGCACTCGTTTCCGCATCAAAAGCAAACATTGACCTGACATTCCAGATGGCGACAGCGATCGATCTTGCCGGCCGTGACGTATTTCAGGCCGTACAGATGTCCGTAAATCCGAAAGTGATTGATACACCTCCCGTAACGGCAGTCTCAAAAAACGGTATTCAGTTAATTGCCAAAGCCCGCGTTACAGTGCGTGCCAATATCAAGCAATTAGTCGGAGGTGCCGGTGAAGAAACCATTCTTGCACGTGTCGGCGAAGGTATTGTGTCGTCAATCGGTTCGGCAGATAATCACGAAACGGTACTGGAGAATCCTGATTCTATTTCAAAGTTAGTGCTGCGCAAAGGACTTGATGCCGGTACTGCATTTGAAATCCTATCCATTGATATTGCAGATATAGACATAGGTAAAAATATTGGCGCCGTATTGCAGATGGATCAGGCGCAGGCCGACAAAAACATAGCTCAGGCAAAAGCAGAGGAACGCCGTGCAATGGCTGTCGCGTTGGAACAGGAAATGAAAGCAAAGGCACAGGAAGCGCGCGCTAAAGTGATCGAGGCGGAAGCTGAAGTACCTAAAGCGATGGCTGAAGCATTCCGTAATGGAAATCTCGGTATTATGGATTATTACCGGATGAAAAATATAGAGGCGGATACCTCTATGCGTGATGCGATATCAAAACCTTCGGGCGGTCAGAGTAAACCGATTAAATAAATAACAGCAAAAAACTAAAAATGGAAAATTAATTTTCCATTTTTAGTTTTGCCTAATTCATCTATTTCCTATGAAACGTATTGCAGAATCGGAACTTATCATAAACGATGACGGAAGCGCATTTCACCTCCACGTAAAACCGGAACAGCTTGCCGACCGAATCATCCTTTGCGGTGATCCGGCACGTGTATCCATGATCGCCGGATACTTCGACGCCAAAGAGTGCGAAGTATCAAGTCGTGAGTTTCATACGATCACGGGAATGTATAGGGGAAAACGTCTTTCCGTCGTTTCACATGGTATCGGATGTGATAATATGGATATTGTGATAAACGAACTGGATGCGCTTGCCAATATCGATTTCACAACACGAACGGTTCGTCCTGAATTCCGTCAGCTCACAATAGTACGCATCGGTACGTCCGGAGGATTACAACCATTCACTCCTGTAGGAACATATGTGGCTGCGGAAAAATCGATCGGATTCGACGGGGTCTTGTACTTTTATAAAGACAATAATAAAGTCAGGGATATCGACACGGAAGAAGAACTGATGCGTCAACTCAATTGGAATATTACCGGGATACGTCCCTATGTGGTTTCGGCCGACAGAACATTAATCGAACAAATCGCGCAAGATGATATCATTCGTGGCATGACAATTGCCGCAAACGGATTTTACGGTCCGCAGGGCAGAGAATTACGCCTTCCGCTCGCAGATATGGAATTAAATAAAAAAATCGAATCTTTCAATTTCAAAAACCGGCGTATAACTAATTTTGAGATGGAAAGTTCCGCGCTCGCCGGACTGGCCGCGATGATGGGACATCGTGCCATGACCGTATGCTGTATTATTGCCGGACGTGTAGATAAAAACATGAATACCGATTACAAAAACAGCCTTCCGGTACTGATCGAAAAAGTGTTGGACAGAATCTGATAAATTTCTAAAAAACACTATACAGGCGAACTTAAAAAGCCTTGCTGTTTAAGAACTTTCAAAAATTCATCGGAAAAAAATTCATTATTCTTTTTTGCATAACGTATATCCGTAAAAACCTGTGCCAATGTTTCTTTTTCATTCTCTCTGACAAAACGGATATTGGCTTCCAATGCCTCCTTTTCTTTATAAAGCGCATCGATAGCTGATTCCGTGTAATCCGTGTAATACTCCTGATGAATAATCGCATCCAATGGCAATCGTTCACATTGATCCGGAAGAGGCTCTGCCGGATACCCTACGGTTACAGCTGTTATAGGAACAACAAGTTCCGGCAAAGATAATGCTTCAATAATCGGAGCCGCATTATAGGTTGTGGTTCCCAGATAACATAGACCTAATCCTTTTTCTTCCGCAGCAACGCAAAAAGTCTGCGCAAATAACATTGAATCGATAACGGCCGCCATAAATGTCTGAAAATTATCAAATCCAGGATTCGCATTACGTAATGAAGCCCATTTCACAAAACGGTTTGCATCGGCACAAAACGTCAATACGACAGGCGCATTTTTGACCATCGGCTGATTAAAATGGGCCGGAGCAAGCTTTTCTTTTTGTGATTGATCACGCGTAACAACTACGCTATATAGTTGCATATTACCGGTATTTGAAGCTCTTGCCGCCACTTCCAGCAATTCATTGAGCAATTCGTCTGAAATATCTTTTTCCGAATACCGGCGGATTGTACGCCTTTCTTTCATTTTAAATAACAACATATACTATCCTTTCATTATAAGCGACTTCAGTCATGCGCTTTTATAAAAATTCAAATAACCCCAAAATGCCGTAATGCATTACCTATGCCATCATCATCCACTGATGTCGTAATATAATTGGCAACCTGTTTCACCTCTACATTTGCATTACCCATCGCAATGCCTATACCGGCATGTTTCAGCATGGATATATCATTGCCTCCGTCACCGATCGCCATCATTTCATCAAGATCAAATCCGAAATACTCTTTAATCTTTTCCAGGCCAACACTTTTATCCACATCACGGGCAACAATATCAGCGAATGTCGGATACCATCGTGCGGCAGCACATCCCGGCAAATACTTCATTATTTCCGGTTCGCGGTCTAACGGAAAAAAGGCCGTTAACTGAAAAATCTCTTTATTCAGAAACTCGCGCGACGGAACAATCGGACGCGGAGTAAAATGTACAAGTTCCATCATCTGCGTAATTTGTTCGTCTACCATATTAGCCGATACCCGGTCCACTTCGACAAAGAAACAGGGAATCGGCTCTATTTCTTCTTCGTAACAAATAAAAGCCTCCACATCTTCATGCGGAATATGCTTTTTAAATACCACCTGATCACCTACTCTGCAATAGCCTCCGTTCAACGTTATATAGCCATCAAACTCCAGATCTTCAAGATTATTGATATCACTGCGATGCCGTCCCGTAGCAACAAAAACTTTAATACCACGATCACGTACTTCCCGCAATGCCTTTTTCGTGTTATCAGGTACACGATGGGTATTAAAACTTACCATCGTTCCGTCTATATCTAAAAAAATCGCTTTTATCATATATCAATATTACTTTCTTCTTTTTTCCGGGCCAATACTTTATCAATACGAGCTCCGTCCATATCAATAATTTCAAATTCGAAGCCCATCCACGAAAAACTGTCACCCGTCTTAGGCACGCGCTCCAGAACTTCTAATATCAATCCGCTCAACGTATTATAATCATTCTCTTCATACAGATCTTCCATATCGAAATATTCCAGAAAACTGTAAAAGGAACATTGCCCGTCAACCAAAACGCTTCCATCCTTGCGTAGAATTATCTCCGGTTCATCATCGATTTCACTTACTTCACCCACAAGGGCATCGACAATATCCTTAAACGTAACAATTCCTTGTACACTGCCAAACTCATCCGTAACAACCCCATATTTTGTCCGCGCCTGACGGAATTGCTCCAGGGCCTTATAAACACTCATATTTTCCTGAATAAACTGAGCCGGACGGATTATTTTCGAAAGAGAAAAATCCGGAGAATCTATATAGCCGAACAAATCCTTCAGAAAAACAACTCCCTGAATATTATCTAACTTTTCAGATATGACAGGATATGTATTATATAGGTTCGTCTTTACTTTTTTACGTATAACATCAACGTTATCAGAGAGATCTATACACACCAATTCGCTTCGATGCGTCATTATGCTTCCAACAGTACGATCACCCAGATGAAAAACACGTTCCACAATATCATGCTCCACCTCCTGAACCTCACCTCCCTCAAATCCTTCATGAACAATCGCTTTTATCTCTTCCTCCGTAACTTTATTATTGTCACCGGCATGACTCAATCCTATCAAAACAACAACGGCTTTTGTACTTTTAGACAGAACCCATACAAACGGTGCGGTAATCTTTGACAACAGATCCATCGGTTTGGCAATAATCATTGCCACCTGCTCGGAAAAACTCAGTCCGATACGTTTAGGTACAAGCTCTCCCAATACAAGTGTAAGATAAGTCACAATAACAACGATGATCAGTTTGGATACGGCATAAGCATACGGCTGTATAAAAGATATATTCGATAAAACTTCCGCAAGGCTTCCGGCAAATGCTTCCCCTGAAAACAAACCGGTAAGGATACCTATCAATGTAATCCCTATCTGTATCGTCGAAAGGAAACGATCCGGTTCTTTCGACAGTTCCAATGCTTTCAGTGCTGATTTTTTGCCTTTCTTTGCCAGGGACTCTAATCTTGCTTTACGAGAAGACACCAATGCGATCTCGGACATAGATAAAAGTCCGTTTAATATAATCAATCCGATAATTATAATAAATTCCATATAAACAGAATAATTCTATGAAGGCACAAATATAGTGTAAATCGAACGCACTGGCAAGAGAATATAATAAAAAACCCGTGAAAAATTCAACAGGTTTGATTTTCCACGGATTTATCATCAGTAACACCGGAAATTATTATTCATGAAATAACTGTTCCGGTTTTATTCTCTCAAATTTTTCAGCATCAGCCTTGCGTATTCTTATACTTCCGTCGTTCCAGTTCGACGGCCATCCGCCGATGATATGTCCCAAAAAGACAGCTTTCAATTCATGTAATCCCTTTGATAATGCGACACTCTTATCTTTCCGTGAAAAACGCTTGACTTCACCTTTATTATTGATGAGTATCTGACCGTCTATCCAGACTTCCTCAAGCTCCGACGAAAAATAATATACGCCATCTTCCGGAATATCGATATAGCCGGAAGCGATAGCGGCATATTGTTTTACTCCACGCATGGACTCATCCGTTTTTACATAACTTGTCAATTCGCGCAAACTTTTTATTTCAAGCGTTTTCCAATCTTTAACGGCCGACAGATAAGACGCGTCGAGGTAAACCCCATCCGTCACCTGCATCATTAATCCCGCCTTTGGTGAAGTCACGTCTTTGGATAGCGCCAGAGATTGCTTTTCCACTACAATTGTTCGTACGGGGCTCATCTTTCCGGAAGGGAGAACCGAGCGTATTTTCAGTGTTCCGGACTCCGTATATTCTATTGGCGACATATATACGGCCGATTCCGGCGTCGGTTCTGTGCCGTCTGTTGTATATACAACTTTGATCGGACGGGTTGTTGTAAACTCCAATACCGCTTTATCCGTAAACGCGACGAAATTGCAGGACCCGTTCGGTTGTTCCGGCTGAGGTATATGATAATTGACTCCATGTCCGTCCAATCTTACGTACGCGTTATTCATACGGCGTTCAAAATCATCATAGTCTTTATTATCCGATTCCGTCCAGGCAATTTCACTGAGCGCAAGTATGCGGGGATAAATACGATATTCGCGTATATCATTTGTATACATATATTCAGACCACGTATTACATTGCACACCTATGATAAAATGTCCTTTACCCTCTTTTACTAAAGTATCGGGAACCGGATCATAATCATAAATTTTCTTTGGCAATGTATAACCGCCGATTGCTACAGGTTCTATCTTATAATCACCTTGATACTGGTCAATATACATCCCATTCGGATTCGGAGTCATGATTGCATCATGTCCCATATTAGCAGCTGCGATACCACCTTCTTCACCGCGCCATGACATAACGGTTGCCGTCGGGGCTAAGCCTCCCTCCAGAATCTCATCCCAGCCGATGATCTTCTTTCCGTATTTCGCCAACATTTTTTCTATACGCTGCACAAAATAACTCTGCAGACGTTCCTCCGCGGTATGGCCATCTTTCGCCGCTAAACCTTCTTCACGGATACGCTTCTGACATAATGGACATTTCTTCCATTCGGTCTTGGGACACTCATCGCCACCGATATGTATATACTCATAAGGAAAAAGTTCCACAACTTCCTTAAACACGTCTTCAAAAAACTCGAAAGTACTCTCTTTTCCAGCACATAATACAATATCCTCAACCCCCCAGATTATACGTGGCCTGTGTTTCCCTTCTGCGCATGACAATCCGGGATAAGCCGCAATCGCAGCCATTTCATGACCGGGAATTTCTATTTCGGGAATAACCGTAATAAAACGTTCCGCCGCATATGCAACCACTTCTTTTATTTGTTCCTGTGTATAAAAACCACCATATTCATAACCTTCACCTTCTCTACGTACAGCCCCGATTTCCGTCAGTTCCGGATATTTTTTAATCTCAATACGCCAGCCCTGATCATCTGTCAGATGCCAATGCATACGGTTTATTTTAAATAAGGCCAGAACATCCAAGTTCCTTTTTACTTCTTCGACAGACATAAAATGGCGGCACGGATCCAACATCGTGCCACGGTAACCGAAACGCGGCTCATCCTTGACTGCAACACACAATGCATCCCATGATATATCGGCTACAGGTTTCGGGCTTTCTATCTCTGCCGGAAGTAACTGTAAAAACGATTGCATACCATAAAAAAGGCCCTGCGGGGTCTTCGCCTTAACAATCACGGCCGAAGGCGTAACATCCAATGTATATCCTTCGTCCTTAACATCAAGGGAAGCATCAATCAGTAATGATATCGTATTCTTCACCAATTCATCATCGCTTAAACTGATTGGGTAACCGGTTGAATTCTTCATTTTAGCAACGAAAAAAGAGGCAACCGTTTTTGCTTCAGGCGTAGAAGCATAAAAACAAGTCTTTTCATTCAGACGAAAAAAACCTTCATTCAGAACAAGGCTCCGGGGCTTGGGAATAATATTTACTCCTTTATTATATTCTTTGCCCGGTGCATTTGTCGTGCCATCTCCACATGCCGTAAAGACATACATCATGATTGCACTAAATAAAAAAAACAGTCTCTTCATAAGTAATTATTTGTTTGTTATTAATTTGAAATGCGTAAACCCGGCCTGTTCCCGGATTCACGCATCTATATAACTACCTGTTCGGATTACCACGCAAACAGCGGATAATCTTTCATCACAGCGTTTACTTTTTCTTTTATGGATTTGATTGTAGCATCCGAATCAGGATCCGACAAAACCGCATCTATCATTTCAACAATCTCACCCATTAAAGATTCTTTTGCACCGCGCGTGGATATCGCGGGCGTTCCGACACGGATACCGGAAGTCTGAAACGGCGAACGGCTATCAAACGGCACCATATTTTTATTAACAGTAATATCTGCTTTTACAAGTGTATTCTCTGCCACTTTCCCTGTAAGCTCCGGAAATTTGGTGCGCAAATCAATCAGCATACTATGATTATCCGTACCTCCGGATATAATTTTGTATCCCTTATCCATAAATGCTTGTGCCAGTGCTGCCGCGTTCTTCTTAACCTGAGTCTGATAATCTTTATATTCCGGCTGAAGGGCTTCCTCAAAAGATACGGCTTTTGCTGCAATAACGTGTTCCAGCGGCCCACCCTGAATACCCGGGAATACAGCCGAGTCAAGCAGTTGAGACATCATCCGGACCTCCCCTTTCGGCGTTTTCTTCCCCCATGGATTCTCAAAATCCTTGCCTAAAAGTATAACTCCTCCACGCGGCCCACGCAATGTCTTATGCGTAGTGGATGTGACTATATGAGCATATTTCAACGGATTATCAAGCAATCCGGCCGCAATCAATCCCGCCGGATGCGCCATATCAATCATCAGCAAAGCGCCAACCCGATCCGCAATCTCACGCATACGTCGATAATCCCACTCACGGGAATAGGCAGAAGCGCCTCCTACGATTAACCCGGGCTTCTCACGCATCGCTACTTCTTCCATCTGATCATAGTCTACACGTCCGGAGTCTTCTTTTACATTATACTCCGTAGCGCGATATAATATACCGGAACTATTTACCGGAGAACCATGAGATAAATGTCCTCCATGAGAAAGATTAAGGCCGAGAAATGTATCACCGGGATTCATCACGGCAAGAAAAACCGCTGCATTCGCTTGTGCACCGGAATGCGGCTGTACATTGACCCATTCCGCATCAAATAATTTTTTAAGGCGTTCAATTGCCAGATTTTCACTTTCATCAACAACTTCGCAACCTCCATAATAACGCTTTCCCGGATAACCTTCGGCATATTTGTTAGTCAGGCAACTTCCCATTGCCTGCATAACCTGTTCACTTACAAAATTCTCCGAAGCGATCAATTCAATACCTTTCAATTGGCGTTGATATTCACGCTCAATAATCTCAAAAATAACATTATCTCTTTTCATTTCTATATGTAATTAATTTGAATTTTATCATATGATAAGAAGATCAGCAAAAAAGATGTTGCCTGTCGCTGAAATTTGGTTGTAAAAGTAAATATTTTAAAATAAACACACAAATATGGATAACATATTTTATCGCGGACGGTTATAAAACCAAATCTCCGCATTATTTTCACTTTGGACCGGGGCTACATTATTTTCCATTGTATACATGAGCATCGCAATACTGAAAGGAAACAATGAAAACAAATCAATTTGTTTTGCATTTCTCCCGGCTTGCACTATCTTTGCATACAACAAACAAATACTATGAACGAGATTGAAATAAGAATCAAACAACTCCGCGAAGAGCTGGAACAACATAATCATAATTACTACGTACTGTCAACGCCGACAATTTCGGACAAAGAGTTCGACGAAAAAATGAAAGAACTGCAGATGTTCGAAGAACAACATCCGGAATATGCCGATCCGTTATCTCCCACACAACGGGTAGGAAGTGATTTGTCCAAAGAATTTGAACAGATAGAGCACCAGTATCCTATGTTATCTCTTGGTAATACATACTCCGAAGGCGAAATACGTGACTTTTACGAACGAACCGCCCGGACACTAAATGAGCCGTTTGAAATTGTTGCGGAACTGAAGTATGATGGCTCTTCCATTTCCCTCATCTATGAAAACGGAAAACTGAAACATGCAATCACACGCGGGGACGGCACTCGTGGAGACGATGTAACGGCAAACGTAAAAACCATACGTTCCATACCGCTAAAACTGCATGGAAGCAACTATCCTCAAAAGTTTGAGATACGCGGTGAAATTTTATTACCATGGCCGGAGTTTGAACGCCTCAATAAAGAACGTGCAGAACAGGAAGAGCCATTATTCACAAATCCGCGTAATGCGGCATCGGGAACTCTAAAACAACAAAATCCGGCAATTGTGGCCAAACGTCATCTGGACGCATACCTATACTATTTATTGGGAGAATCCCTGCCGTCGGATACACATTCCGGCAATCTCGAAGCCGCCCGTTCATGGGGTTTCAAAATACCGGATGTGATGCGTATTTGTAACAACATACAAGATATATTTGATTACATAAAATACTGGAACATTGAACGAAAAAACCTCCCGGTTGCAACGGATGGTATCGTCCTAAAAGTAAACTCTTTACGACAGCAACGCTTTCTCGGCTTCACGGCAAAAAGTCCGAGATGGGCCATCTCTTATAAGTTTCAGGCGGAAAAAGCGGAAACGCGGCTTAACTCCGTTTCTTATCAGGTTGGCCGTACCGGTGTCGTCACACCTGTTGCAAACCTGGAACCTGTTCAATTGGCCGGAACCACAGTTAAACGCGCGTCCCTGCATAATGCTGATATAATCGCCGAGCTTGATCTCCATATCGGAGATAACGTTTTGGTCGAAAAGGGAGGCGAAATAATACCTAAGATTGTCGGAGTAAACAAGGATGCGCGCTCCATGCTCATCGGCGACAAAGTCATATTCATCTCAAAATGCCCTGTATGCGGTACTCCTCTCATACGGGAAGAAGGAGAAGCTGCGCACTACTGTCCCAATGAATGGGAATGCGCTCCGCAGATAAAAGGCAGAATCGAGCATTTTGTCACCCGGCGTGCGATGAATATCAATATCGGTCCGGAAACGGTCGAAGATCTTTATAATGCCGGATATGTTCGCGATGCGGCCGACCTGTATAATGTTAAATTTGCAGAATTAATGCGTCTTGAGAGATGGGCGGAAAAAAGTGCGCGTAATTTCCTGGAAAGTCTCGAAGAATCCAAAAAAGTACCGTTTGAACGCGTTCTTTTTGCGCTTGGCATCCGGTTTGTCGGAGAAACCGTAGCAAAACGACTGGCTTTTGCTTTTATATCATGCGACAACCTGGAAAAGGCAACACTGGAAGATTTAACTGCAGTCGGGGAAGTCGGGGAGCGTATTGCTCAAAGCGTAGTCAGATATTTTTCAAACGAAAAAAATAAAAATCCGGTACACCGTCTGAAAGAATATGGTCTTCAGATGCAAATCAGTGAAGAACTACAAACTACGCGTACCGACAAGCTCAAAGAACAAACATTTGTTATAAGCGGTACATTTTCCCTACATTCCCGTGATGAATATAAATCCATGATAGAACAACATGGCGGGAAGAATAGCGGTTCGGTTTCCGGCAAAACAAATTATTTACTTGCAGGAGATAACATGGGGCCGGCAAAATTGGAAAAAGCCAGAAAACTAGGTATAAAAATCATTAATGAAACAGACTTTTTAAAACTACTTGACAATAATGGTTCTGACTAATTATTTCCTCAATAAAGAAATACAAAAACTGATTCGAAAGGCTTCCGACAGACCGCATCAATATCGCTCCATGAATGATATAAAAAATATATTATTCATATGCGACTCTAAAGATTGGGATATTGGACGAGTTTGTATTGAAAAGCTTAAGTCTATGAACAAAACAGTCAACACTGCTATATTTGCACCCACGGAAAAAGATGTTCCTACATGGTATTCGAATTACCTTCTGTTGCGTGCCGATAAAAACGTTAATTTATGGGGATTCCCGGAAAAAAGCATTCAGAAACAGTTTTATCATTTACCGGCCGACCTTGTCATTGATTTTACCGGGGAAGGTTCCTCAGCCATGTTCTATATGTTCCTTCAACATCCGTCAACTTTCAAAGCCGGCATCAAACATTCGGAAGACTCCGTTTATGATTTTTGCATCATACCGCCAAAAGAAAACAGCAATTTGCAATACTTGTTTGAACAATTGTTATGCTATTTACAATCCATAACATCAAAATAAAACCATTTGCAATCGTTTTTCAGAAACAAGTTGCATTCCGACAACATTCCTTATTAAAATAAAACAATGTGTCGCTTTTTGAAAGGAAGGTATAAAAATAAATGAACTTATTTTGTATTACTCCCAGTTTACATTATCTTTGTCATCCGAAAACAAATTGGTTACTATGGCAGGCATAGATTTACATGGCATGGGCGTCGCCCTGATAACACCATTCAAAGAAGACGAAAGCGTAGATTATAACGCATTGATCAGAATGATTGATCATCTTGTTGAAAACGGAACAGATTATATTGTTGCACTCGGAACTACAGCCGAAACCCCATCTTTATCGGAAGAAGAAAAAAAAGAGATTACACGAATAATTGTAGAACGGGTAAACCGCCGTATTCCGGTAGTTCTTGGTATCGGGGGCAATTGCACGCGGAATATACTATCACAAATCGACCATACTGATTTCAAAGGTATCGACGCAATATTATCCGTAGTTCCTTATTACAACAAACCTTCCCAGGAGGGTATTTATCAGCATTTCAAAGCTATAGCAAAAGTTTCCCTGCGACCTGTTGTTTTATATAACGTACCCGGTCGTACGGGAATGAATATGACTGCTGAGACAACGCTTCGTCTTGCACGTGAATTCAAAAATATTGCAGCAATTAAAGAAGCATCCGGTAATATTTCACAAATGGATGATATTATCAAAAACAAGCCTTCTGAATTTCAGGTAATATCCGGCGACGACGGTATAACATTCCCACTGATCGCATTAGGCGCTGTCGGTGTGATTTCCGTTATCGGAAACGCTTTCCCGAAAGAATTCAGCCGTATGGTAAGACTGGCGCTGGAGGGCGATTATCAAAACGCACGCATCATACACTCACGTTTTGCGGAATTATTCGAACTGCTGTTTGTCGACGGCAATCCCGCCGGTGTTAAGAGTATGTTGAATATGATGGGCTTTATAGAAAACAAACTACGCCTGCCGCTTGTCCCGACACGTATAACTACTTTTGAAAAAATTCGTGACGTACTTCACAAACTGAATATAAAAGTGAAATAAGCAGGTCGCTGGTTACATTCAAACAACAGAAAATATTATAATTTCATATCTCCTTTTACCAGTACAAAGATATCATCAATTCTGGTCGGAAAAGAAATCAGATCTGTATTTCCGGTTTTATATTTTTTTCCGTTACGGAATATCGTCACTTTTTCTGTCCCCCATGGATTACGTATTTTACATACTGCTCCTGCATTCGATCTGATTTCGACAAATTCGGTCAAACCGTTTTTGAAAGATGATGTTATCATAAAATTACCACGGCACCGGGCGCCATAAATACTTCCGTTCAGCCATTGACCGGGCAAAGCCGGTAGCAGTAATAAGGGAGTCGTTTGTGGTCATCTATTCTACTATTTTCCAGGTTCACAATTTTTATAGCTAAATTATATACAAATATAATTTATTAATCATGAAAAAGAAAGATTTGCATAATAAAAAAGTCACCTCAAATTTTATCTGAGATGACTTTTTCTAATATATTCCGTTATAATATATAAGAACTTTATTCTTTATTTTCAAACTTACTCGAAAGAACCACTACTTTCATATAATCTTCTCCCGTTCGTATCTTTACGCCAGATAGACTGAAACTATTGAAAAGCGCAGCTGTATAATATGTATCACTGGATTGAGTCCATCGACGGTCTACCGGCAACACCAACAAACTCAAATCTTTATCCGGAGATTTTTCGATATGTGTTCTAAGTAATGTACTTATATTTCCGAAAGAATAGGTTCGCGTATATGAAGAATACCCACGATATGTTCCATTGGAAGAGGTGTATGATTTCGTACCATCAGTAGCCATATAAGAGATGAATGAAGTGGCGCTGTTTTCCACACTTCCTTTTTCAAAAAAGGAGGTGACGGAATCTTCCGGTAACAACAACAAATAGCCCGGAGGCGAATAAGCATAATTCCATTCGTCCGCAGGCAAGTACTTCAGATCAAGAGTAAACCCATTAATGAAACGGTCATTGATATCAAGCGCCTGAGATATTTCAGTCGTAGGCAAAACCAGTTTCGTGCACACACCCGCCGGAGATTTGATATAAGTATGAGTAGGATTATCAACTAATAACTGATCTATATTACTGTTTATAAACCGGTTAATCTGAACCACATCTTTTGACCCATAAAACCATTGTGCCGCCAGGACTAAAGAATCCTGACCCGCAGAATCCAGCTCTGCATAATTATAAAACATTCGCATAGCAATATTCTCACCGGCGGTCTTTATCAGACAACCACTGCCATATGTATTTGTGATATAAATCCCCGGAAAAAACTCATTGAAAGCGTTTTGGTTTTGAAACGCAGCAGGATTATTGATTGTTTCATCGTAAAATTTCTGTCCCAGGTCGGCCGGTAGTTTTACTCTTATAAATGGGATATAATCACCGGATTTGCGTAACGAGTCGGAAATAGTCATATCATATGCAGTATATGAAACTGACCCTAAAGGATTTTGCATATCACAATAATCTTCCGGATTATCGTTCGTATAAAAGTTCCTTTTTAACTGTTGGTTTACCGGATAAACCGTAACCTGCAGGGGAGTCATCGTATCACCATACGCAACAAGTCCGCCTGTGGAATTATACGGATAGAAAATGATCAATTCGGCAGAATCAACCTTTCCTTCATAAGGAGTTTTTGCAAATTCAAATCCTTCCTCACAATAAAACTGACAAAGAACATCCGCCTTTATAGTTCCATATATGGGATCATACATTTCACCTATCAGACAATCTGTTGTTTTGGCGTAAACAGAGTCCAGTCTTATCGTGGATGCTTTCATCTGAAATGTATCCGTATAAACAGTTATCAGATCCTCCGGAGGCAAAATCGTTGTTCCGACTCCTGTCAGATCATCATCACACGAGCTCATAAGCCCCGTGAAAAGGCATAATACAACCGCAAGTTTATTTAAACCTTTTTTCATCTTCTTTCTATTTGGATTTAGTGTTGAGTACTTTATCATAAAACTCGTTATAAGCATCAATATAAGATCCTTCTTCCTGATAGGGCAGAAACAACTTATTTTCCTGTTCAATATATTCGGAAACTTTTTTATTGATCTTCTGACTCCCCTGAATGACTCCATCCGAATATTGTATCGCAAGACTGGATAAAGCGGCAAAATCGGTGGATGCTTTCAACCATTGTAAATCCTTATCTGTCATATCATCCTGTTTCATTTTATCGGGAAGAGATTTATTCAATGATTTCTTGAATGAATCCGCATAAACGGAATATACGACTTTAGTTCCGGCAAAACTCGGATCGTCGGCATACATTTTTTTCAGATATATCGGGGCAAGAGCGGATAACCATCCGTGACAATGAACCAAATCAGGAATCCAGCGTAGTTTTTTTACCGTTTCAAGTACACCCCGCACATAGAAGATAGCGCGCTCATCATTATCGTCAAACTCCTTTCCCTCATCATCCGCAACAGTTGCCTTACGGTGGAAAAAGTCTTCATTGTCAATAAAATATACCTGCATCCGAGCAGACTGAATAGAAGCAACCTTTATAATCAGCGGATGATCCGTATCATCAATAATAAGATTCATGCCGGAAAGACGTATGACCTCATGCAATTGATTCCTTCTTTCGTTGATGTTTCCATAACGGGGCATAAATGTTCGTATCTCACGACTCCGTTCCTGTATGCCCTGCGGTAAGTTTCTGCATATTTTCGAAATTTCCGTCTCCGGTAAATACGGGGTAATCTCCTGAGTTATAAACAAAATTCGCTTTGCGTCCATTCTTTAGTATTTAGAAAATCGCTACAAAGATACTAAAAAAAAACGGGATAATAAGCAAGCATAATGACAATGAATCTTCAAAACATTTAAATTTTAGTATATTTTATCATTAAAAATTTGCTGTATTTTCTTTTTATTTTGTTGCTTTGCGGTTGAATTACGATCAGCTTTACCATTAAAATCAGGCAATCAGCTGAAATAATCAGTATTAGTATGAAAATTATACATAGCATCAATGATTTAAAGGATTCTTTAGCCAAAGAACGGGAAGCAGGCCGGACAGTCGGACTTGTCCCTACAATGGGAGCTTTGCACGACGGGCATTTAAGCCTGGTAAAACAATGCAAACAGGAAAACGACGTTTGCGTTGTAAGTATATTTGTCAATCCGACACAATTCAACGACAAAAACGACCTCAAGGCATATCCGCGGACATCGGAAAAAGACTGTGAACTGCTGAAACCCATCGGATGCGACTATGTCTTTGCACCATCGGAAGAAGAAATGTATCCTGAGCCCGATACACGAATCTTTAACCTCGGATCTGTAGCCGAAGTAATGGAAGGAGTATACCGTCCGGGGCACTTTAACGGGGTGGCACAGATTGTCAGCAAATTGTTCGACATTGTCATGCCGGATAAAGCTTACTTCGGAGAAAAAGATTTTCAGCAAATAGCCGTTATACGGGAAATGGCGAAACAACTGGATCTGCGGATAAACATCATTGCCTGCCCTATTGTTCGTGAAGCCGACGGACTTGCCATGAGCAGCCGCAATACGCGGCTGACACACGAACAACGTCAATTTGCACCCGTAATTGCACGTACTTTAAAAGAAAGTCTTAACTTTGCAACGTCAAAAAGCGTACAGGACGTAGAAAACTGGGTTACAAAAACCCTGAACGACACACCTTACATGCACGTTGAATACTACGAGATCATAGACGGCAATACTTTGCAGCCAATAAAAGAATGGAGTGATACGGATTTTCCGGTAGGTTGCGTAACTGTATTCTGTGGGGATGTAAGACTCATTGATAATATAAAATATGAGGATAAAAAATGACTATTGAAATCCTGAAATCAAAAATCCACCGTGTAACGGTGACAGAGGCTAATCTCAACTATATCGGTAGTATAACGATCGACGAAGACCTCATGGAAGCCGCAAACCTGATTGAATTCGAAAAAGTACATGTACTGGATAACAACAACGGTGAACGTTTTGTCACATATATCATAAAGGGAGAACGCGGTTCCGGTATTATCTGCCTGAATGGGGCGGCAGCACGCAGGGTACAACCGGGAGATATCATTATTATCGTATCATATGCACAGATGGATTTTGAAGAAGCAAGGAAATTCAAACCGACAATTATTTTTCCCGATACAGCCACAAATAAATTAATATAGACAGTCATTTTAAATAATAGATTCTTTTCATAAAGGCTGCCGGATAATGACAGCCTTTATTTTGCTATAAATTTTATGCAGGATAAAACAGTTACATATTCAAATAAACATATCTGGAATATCAGTTTTCCGATCATTATCGGTCTGCTGGCGCAGAATATAATCAATGTCACCGATACTGCCTTTCTCGGCCGTGTCGGAGAAGTCGAATTGGGTGCATCCGCAATGGGAGGACTTTATTATATCTGTCTGTTTACAATATTTTTCGGATTCAGTACGGGTGCACAAATTATCATAGGCAGGCGGAACGGAGAAAAAAACTACAATGCCATCGGTCCCGTGATGATCCAGGGCATGATTTTCCTCATGCTGCTGGCTGTAATCCTTTTTGGATTATCTTTCTTTTATGCCGGTAACATCATGCGTGTCATGATATCATCGGAAGTTATCTGGGAAGCTACGGTTACATTTCTGAAATGGCGTATCATCGGATTTTTCTTTGATGTGTTCAATGTTATGTTCCGTGCATTCTATGTAGGAATAACAAAAACAAAAATACTGACTGTAAACGCCATCGTCATGGCTGTTACCAATATCGCTCTTGATTATGTATTAATATTCGGAGAGTTCGGATTCCCCGAAATGGGACTGGAAGGGGCAGCTATTGCATCGGTTATATCGGAATTTGCCTCCACTCTGTTTTTTGTGATCTATTCTTTCTTTACAATAAACCGTAAAAAATACGGTTTTACACATTTTAAATCAATAGACCTCAAATTACTGAAACAGGTATTACAAATATCTATCTACACGATGTTCCAGTACTTTATTTCGATGAGCACCTACTTTTTATTTTTCGTCACGATAGAACGGCAGGGACAGCATACTTTAGCAATCGCCAATATTGTAAGAAGTATTTATATAGTCATGTTCATACCTCTCAATGCACTTTCAGCCACTTCGAACACGCTCGTCAGTAACATTATCGGCAAAGGCAAAATAAAAGAAGTAATGCCTCTTATACGTCGTATATCACGATTATCATTTATCATCATGTCGGCATGCGTATTACTACTTTGCACCTTTCCCAAACTCGTATTATCCATATACACGAATGATTTATCCCTGATCAATGAATCTGTCCTGTCAATATATGTAACATCGGTTGCTTTGATTATAAGCTCAATCGCAAGCGTATTTTTCAACAGCGTTTCCGGAACCGGTAATACAAAATCAGCCCTGATTCTTGAATTGGGCGTTCTGGTACTGTATACCATATACATCTATCTGGCCGGAATGTATTTTAAATTGCCGGTTCACATTTGCTTCACGGCAGAAATTATATATTTCACCGGCCTTCTTATTGGAAGCGCTTTTTATCTTCGCTTCGCAGACTGGAAAAAGAAAAAGATTTAGTTTTATTCATTAGAAAATGGAGACTAACTGCTTTTCAACAACGTTCTTTATAAAATCAATCAATGTGTTGCTTTGCTTCCGCTCCGAATCGTCTATCGATTCACGAAGTGAAGCAAAGCGATTGTTAATTCCATAGGAAAGCAATGTCAAAAGAAAACAAATTTTCTTTTGACATTACACTTGATTTACGTTATATTTGCATCGGACATTAACATAAAATAAATAGTACAAAGCCATGACAAAAAACGAGTATTTACAGATCCTATCACATTATGATCTTGACGAAAATCCGGTCGAAGCAACCCCTTTTGGAAACGGGCATATCAACGACACGTTAAAAATTACAACCGCATCCGGAACAGCAAAATACATATTGCAACGCATTAACCATCATATTTTCACCAATGTGGACATGCTGCAAAATAACATACAGATTGTCACATCACATATCCGGAAAAAACTGGAAGAACGTAATGAAACGGATATCGACCGGAAAGTGCTGACGTTCCTGCCGACAAAAGACGGTAAACAGTACTATTATGACGGCGAAAATTACTGGCGTGTATGCCTGATGATTCCGGACAGCAAAAGCCTGGAAGAAGTGAATCCCGAGCTTTCATACGAAGCGGGTAAAGCATTCGGCGATTTTCAGTCTATGCTTGCAGATATACCGGAAGGCACACTGGGCGAAACAATCCCAAACTTTCATAATATGGAATTCCGCCTGCAACAATTTCACGATGCACTGAAAGCCAATGCAGCAGGCCGGTTGGACGAAGTAAAAGATATTGTCGAAGAAATTGAAAAACGCGCCGAAGCGATGTGTATTCAGGAAAGATTACATCGTGAAGGAAAACTACGTAAACGCATCAACCATTGCGATACAAAAGTAAACAATATCCTGTTCGACAATCATTCCGGCAAGGTCTTATGTGTCATAGACCTCGACACGGTGATGCCCGGCTATGTACTTTCCGACATTGGCGATTTCATCCGTACTGGAGCAAACACCGGAGCGGAAGACGATCCGAACCTGGATAACGTAAATGTAAACATGGATATTTTCAAGGCGTATACGCGCGGTTATATGGAAACGGCAAAATCATTCCTCACTCCATTGGAAATAAGCCTGCTTCCTTATGGCGGCAGACTGCTGACTTACATGCAAACCGTACGTTTCTTTACAGATTATATCAATGGTGATACTTATTATAAAATACACCACCCCGGGCATAACCTGCAACGCACTAAAGCACAGTTTAAACTGCTACAAAGCCTGGAAGAGCATGCAGAAGAAATGGATGGATTTATGAAAGAATGGCTGTAGAGTAAACGTCAAATAAAAAATGTTCTGAAAATTCAGAACATTTTTTATTTGGATCAGATCAGATTTCTCTTTCTATTTTATAACGGTTCCGGTTCGGAGCATTGCGTGTAATAAGTTCACCGATAAATCCGGCAAGAAACAACTGAGTACCGATGATCATTGCCGTAAGAGATATATAGAAATAAGGAGAATTGGCTACTAACGGGCGCAGATCACCGTTGATAATAGACATTAGCTTTGCGACAAGTACTACTATAAGGGAAACAAATCCGATAAAAAACATCGCGCTGCCCAAAAGGCCAAAAATATGCATTGGTTTTTTTCCGAATTTAGAAGTAAACCAAAGCGTAATCAGATCCAGATAACCATTAAAAAAACGGCTTAATCCGAATTTTGTTTTCCCGTACTTACGGGCCTGATGATGAACAACCTTCTCTCCTATTTTATTAAATCCCGCAATCTTGGCAAGATAAGGGATATATCTGTGCATATCATTATAAACCTCGATATTCTTTACTACCTCTTTATTGTACGACTTCAATCCACAGTTGAAATCATGCAGTTTAACACCGGAAAATTTTCGTGCAGTAGCATTAAACAGTTTGGATGGCAGGTTTTTTGTCAGCCGGTTATCATAACGTTTTTTCTTCCAGCCGGAAACAAGGTCATAACCGTCTTCTTTTATCATACGGTATAGTTCCGGAATTTCATCCGGGCTATCCTGCAAATCGGCATCCATCGTAATCACCACATCACCCTGTGCACGCTGGAAGCCGCAGTGAAGCGCGGGCGACTTACCATAATTACGGCGAAACTTAATACCTTTCACTTCCGGCGCTTTAGCGCTCAGTGATTCGATTATATTCCATGACTCATCCGTGCTGCCATCGCTGACAAAAATAATTTCATACGAGAATTTATTTTCATCCATCACACGTTTTATCCAATCATATAATTCGGGAAGCGACTCTGCTTCATTATATAAAGGTATTATTACTGATATATCCATCCGCTTTTAATTTTAGAAATGCAAAGATACAAATAAAATTTGTTTTATGATAAATTATAAAACTTTGCATATAAGGACTTAAAAACAAGTCAGAGAAGCAACATAAACATTTTAATCCCATAATGATACGCACTTCACTTTCTTCTCGGCCTCAGCCTCAATGCTTCTCTTCACGGCATAAAAGCCTCCTTTTTCCGGATAAAATGACATCCCGGATTCCGTCAGGACAGATAGGGTATCCGCATACGAAAATAAATGCTCCATATCGTGTGATGATATGAAAACCGTAGAACCACCCTCTTTATATTTCCTTATTAATGCGGTGAAAAATGCCGACGATTTAAAATCCAAGCCGTTAAACGGTTCATCCAACAACAGTATTTCATTACGCTGCAACAACAAACCTAACAAATACAACTTTTTCAGCATTCCGGTAGAGTATGTATCGGCATATTCTTTTAACGGTAAATCAAACAGTTCATTCAATTTTTGTAACTCGTTCCTATCAAACGCCTGCCCTTTTGCCGTCACGAAAAATTCCAGAAACTCCCGGCCTGTTATCTTCGGATACATAAATAACTCCGTCGGCAAATAACCGAAACGGACGTGATCCGACAACATCCGCACTCCTTTATAGGGTATCAGATTGGCCATGCAATGAAACAAAGTCGTCTTTCCCGCACCATTCTCACCCAAAAATCCATGAATATATCCGGTTTCGTAATCCTGGAAGATATTTTGGAGAACAACTTTATCTCCGTATTGTTGCTGTTCTATATTAAGATGTAAGTTCGGCATGACGTATTGATTTTAAATTTTGTATCGTAAGAATATGTAGTAACAACAAAAGCGGCGCCGACATATAAACAGAAATAACCGGATGCATCCATGTGATAACCGACCATATCATCACTAAAAGGATACAGCAAAGACCCGACATAATCATTGACGGATAACACAAATAATAGCTATATAAAAAAAGCATATCAATAAATAAAAACACAAACAATAGCCTTATAAACAACAAGATATATGCAGGCATAAAAATCATCAATGCAGGCAAACAAATCAATGCCGGTAACAAAGCATTCACCAACAACTCAATCAATTTGCACCGGAGAAGAAATGAAGCGCTCCTGTAGTTAACAAGCCAGATACGTGCATCAAGCATTTTGGTGTAATATGAGACAAAACAAGGTACACACATCAGCCAGCCAAAAGCAACACATGACATATTTTCATTTTTATGGTACAAGGCCACCGCAAAAAATAAAAATCCGGAGATTAACGCCCAAACACCTCCTGTACGATAACCGGACAACCATTGATAAGATGTCTTTTTATAAAACGAAGGGAAACCTTTGCCCGAACGAAAATTTACTTTTGACAGAAAATATACGCATATCAAGCCCACTGTCACCATTACCAGCCCGAAGTACACATTCAGAATGAAAAAAGGAACACTTAGCAAAAAACACCTGATCATAAACAACGGAAACAATTTTAGACCAAGCGATTTCAGTAATATTTTTTCCGGAAAAGAAAATGAACAGATAGGCACCCCAGCCAGTACAAAAACACACAGGCCGACAGACAAGCTTTTAACTGAAACCGGCACACGGAATTGAATCAGTGCATAGATCGCCAGACTGATTACCGCCAGCATCACAACCTGATAAACGAATGGAATTTCGCGCCACAACCGAACCAATGAAAGGCTTTTTAACCGAATGTACTTATATATTTTTTCCCAATCCTCCATAGACTTAAAATAATAAGCATATAACGGACAAAATGTTAAAAAATTGTCACACAGCAAACGACACATTGATATAGTCTATCCTCCGCTTATTTTGTGTAATTTCGAAAGAAAAATGTTCTATCCGCCATTAACGAAAAAGGCTTTTTTTTATTTCAACAAATATTTTGTAGCTTTGCGCGTTATAATAAGAAGTAATTCACTAACCATTATAAATTAAAAGAAGTATGATTGATATTTTTGACCGGATAAACGTCCCCGGGCCTCTTGGCCAGTACAGAAAGAATGCGGACGGGTATTTTATGTTTCCGAAATTAGAAGGCGAAATTAAACCGATGATGCGTTTTAACGGAAAAGACGTATTGGTATGGAGTTTGAATAACTATCTTGGCCTGGCAAACGACCCGGAAGTCCGCGAAGCGGATGCACAGGCTGCGAAAGACTGGGGTATGGCCTATCCGATGGGAGCGCGTATGATGTCCGGAGATAGTGTTCACCATATAGAACTTGAAAACCAGCTTGCCGAATTTGAAAAGAAACCGGCATGTTATCTGCTGAACTACGGTTATCAGGGCATGGTATCCATCATTGATGTGATGTGCACACGCTTTGATGTGATTGTTTACGACTCGGAATCGCACGCTTGCATCATGGATGGAATATTCCTGCATAAAGCAAAAGGCGGAAAAAGTTTTGTATTTCCACATAATGATATTGAGCGATGCGAAAAGATGCTGAACATGGCTGAAAATCATATCGAAAAAGAAGGCGGAAAAGGTGGTATCCTGGTGATTACCGAGGGAGTCTTCGGTATGGCCGGCGATATGGGAGCGCTTGACAAAATCGTAGCGTTGAAGAAAAACCATAATTTTCGTCTGATGATCGATGACGCACATGGTTTCGGCACAATGGGAGAAACAGGTGCGGGAACAAGCGAACATTTCAAATGCCAGGACGAAGTAGATATCTATTTCGCTACATTTGCAAAAAGTATGGCAAGTATCGGAGCATTCGTTGCTTCAACACGTGAGGTTGTAGACCACTTGCGTTTCAATATGCGTTCGCAGATTTTTGCCAAATCACTTCCGATGCCTATTGTTATAGGAGCAATGAAACGCCTTGAAATGCTTAAACGCGGAGAATGCCGCAAAAAACTCTGGGAAATTGCAAATGCCCTTCAAAAGGGATTACGCGAAAAAGGACTTGACCTTGGAAGTACACAATCGCCGGTTACTCCGGTTTATTTCCCCGGCGACCCTAATATGGGGACAAATATCGTCTATGATCTACGTGAAAACTATGGCGTATTCTGCTCTGTTGTCGTTTATCCGGTTATTCCGAAAGGCGTATTGATGCTTCGTGTCATACCTACGGCGGCGCATTCATTGGAAGATGTGGAGCGTACAGTGAACGTTTTTGGTGAAATAAAGAAAAAATTGGAAGCAGGCGACTACAGAGGAGAAATGCCCATGATGAACCTCAGAAAATAAAATGTAATCCCGCAAATGAAATATTATCTCAAATGCTGTAAATGTAGCCACATAACAAAGGACCTATCCTCATGGTTCGGACAAAAGCAATTTTGTCCGGACTGCGGAGGAAGGCATGTTGAAGCTGTCTACCATACAGACTATTCCAAACTAAAGGATTTACTAAAGAACAAACCGGATAGTTTCTGGAATTACTTTGATTTCCTGCCGATAGAAAACAAAGAGAATATCGTATCCTTCAATGAAGGTGCGATTATGCTGGAAGAATGGAATTTCCTGAATCGCTTTGCGATGGAAAACTACGGAATTAATTGCCATGTTTATGCCTACCGCAACGACTTGAATGGCGGAACCAATACATTAAAGGATGTGGCAGCATCCCTGACCGCATCCGCTCTCAAAGAAAACGGTATCAGTCGGTTTTGTGTAGCCTCAACAGGCAACACTGCGACTGCCAACGCCCGGTACTTAGCTAAAGCAGGTATTAAATTCACCAATTTTGCTCCGTCCACGACAAACAAAGATACGATCGAGGAAATACGATCTTATGGACAGGAAGTAAGGATCTCCGACGGAGATTATGCGCAGGCAAAACAGGAAGCAACCGAATTTTCGGAAAAGAACAATATTCCTATATCCATTGGCAACATCGATCCCCTGCGTGTGGAGTCAAAACGTACAATGGTCTTCGAATTTATCCGTCAGCTCGGCAAAATGCCGGATGTCTATATGCAGGCTGTCGGTGGAGGAAGCGGCCCTATTGCGTTAGATAAAGGGTTTCGTGAAATAGAGAAACATTCAGCGGAAATAGTAACCTCGGCTTCGGACATAGAACTACCGCGGATGCTGCTTGTTCAACAGGACATGTGTGATCCGATGGTCCAGGCATGGGAATTAGCAAAAAAGAATGGTTTCCCTGAAAATTTTGAGAATGATTATCCTAAAATAGAAAATCCTCCGACATCCGTTTTTATATTATCCGCAGGGAATCCGGGGATGTATCCTCTCGTCGCACGAATTGTTAAAAAAGGCAATGGCGATTTTCTCAGGGTAAAAGAAGCGGAACTATTGGATTATGCCCGTATTGTCTATAAAGAAAAAGGAATACATATCGGACCGGCGGCTACGGTTTGTTTTGCCGGTTTCTACCAGGCGCTGAAAGAAAGCAAGATAAAAGATGGGGAAACCATCGTTCTGAATATTGGAGAAAGCGGAAAACGCTATTCGGATTTTATAAGCAAGTTTTAAACATTATCATGGCAACGATGGGGAATCTTTGTAAATTATTAATGGATGATGACCGCTTCCGCGAGGCGATTAAAACATGTATGAATTGCGGAACATGTACAGCTATTTGTCCCGCAGCAGAGTTTTACGATTATGACCCACGTAAAATATGTGACATCGTACAACGCCGGAATGAAGAAGAAATAGACAATCTGTTACGCACCAACAGCATTTGGTATTGCGGGCAGTGCATGTCATGCAAAACCCGTTGCCCGCGCGGAAATATTCCAGGAATGCTGATCACGGTTCTTCGCAAAGTATCACAGGAACTCGGATACTTTACAGAAAGCAAAAAAGGTATACAACAATTTGCCCTTGCCAAAGCAGTCGGTTCAAATATCAAAGAAATAGGTTATTGTGTACATCCCGACAGGGTCGACTATGAACTGCATCCCGAACAAGGGCCGATATGGAAGTGGTATAAAGAAAACATCGAAGAGATCGCGCCGAAACTTGGCGCCAATTACCATGGAGATGGCCCCGGCGCACTGCGTACGATACGCCAGGAAACAATGGAAGAGGTTAATAAAATATTCGAAATCACCGGTGGAAATGAATTATTGAAAAAGATTGAGACATACTCTAAAAACAAAACGGGTATAAAAGACGAT
>JAITVS010000213.1 GCA_031285685.1 Tannerella sp. | reverse complement strand
TATATTGACTATAACCCTTGCAAATTTGCTGTTTTATGAAATTATTAACCACTGCATACGACTTTCCCGAGCCGGGAGTACCTAATACGATAGTCGCCCGGAACGGGTTGACAACGTTGATCCACCCGTTGTTCCACTTCTTCTTGTAGAAAAAGCGTGTCGGTAGATTCACCGAATACTCGTTTTCCATCAGGCGGGTTTCCTGCATGAAGCTCTCATTATCGACATTGAACACATCATCCATCATCCGGTTTTTCAGTAAACGGCTCATCCACAATCCCGCCATCAGCATACAGATATAGCCCAGCGACAAGGTAAAAATATACAGTGCCGTATTTGCCGCCAGCGGCAGGAATATATCCAGCACCCACCAGTTCAGGAAGAACAGGATAAAGCCAATACTACCCGAAACAGCTATTTTCGTCCATGTTATTTTTTCCTCCTTCACTCCTTTCGTTCCCAGACAGGACAACCCCATAAACACTACGGTAAACAGTTTTGTCCACAACATATTGGAGAACAGCCCCGCCGTGCGGTTAAAGCCAAGCAGTATCTTATCCACCACCGTCAGGTTAAAGCCCAGTTCACGGATATACCCGTAACAGAACCAGTAAACGTGGATAATCACAAATAAAATACTAATGGCCCGCATGAATTCCATTACTTTGGCGAGCCCCCTTAAATCATCTTCCTGTTGCATAATAAAATCAATTTGAAAATTAGTAAATGTGTAAATATGCAGATTAGCCAATAATTCTTAATGATAAACCATTTCCGAATTTGCTAATTGACTAATTTAGTAATTGGAATAGCTACATCCTCCTGCCTTTCCGTTTTCTACGTTTGGCTTCCGCTTCTTTCCTTCGGGCAAATGCTTCCGCCTCATAATCCGTTCCATGCTGTTCCAATAAGGACAAGCCACCCGAAACCTCATTGCCGGAGTTCTGCTCATACTTGTTCCCCGATAGCCCATCGGTTGGTGTTTCCGAAACATCCTGTTCCGGTGAGGGTGCGGTAATATCCAATGCTAAAGGCAGGTGTATGTTTTCTGTATTACCATTCTCTATATTTTCTACGTTCCCGATTTCTTGATTGGAAAGCACAGGTTCTTCCTCACGGCTGTTTTGGAAGAGAGTATGAAACACATTCGCCGAATACTCCTTGCCGATTTTCGAGCCATTGAATACAGCACGATTCTCATGATCGATAAATGTTGCACCGTAAATCCGTCTATCTTCGTTTTCCCTGAACACAACACTTACTCCATTACGCAGCAACTCTGCTTCAAAAGATTGCCGATTCCGATAGTTTTGGATTGCTTCATCAAGAATCGGTTTGATACGTTCGGTCAATTGCTTGTCTTTGATTAGCTTTTCCGATGAGGCAACCTTTTTTAGAAGTGCGGCGTATCCTACGCTTTTGGCGATGGAGGAAGACTTAATCGGATTACCGATTTTGTTCCCTTCATTGTCCAATGCGGAATACACCAATCCCCGATATTGCTTTCCCCGAACCTCCCCGCTGGCTTCCTCCACACCTATATTATAGATGGAGAGTAAGGCTCGATATTCCGGCAGGGAAGTGAAACGGTAAGACTGCATCAGGGCTTTTACATTATTGGCTATCTGCTTTTTTATATCTCCCGCTTCGTAATCTACCTTCTTCAATCGAGGAACATCTTCCGAATAGTTCAGCTTATCCGCAGGATGCAGCTTGTACTTCTCTTCCAACTCCTTCGTTATCTTTTTGGAACGATGAAAGTTATTGAAGTCGTTAATCTTCCGTCCGGTCTCATCCACATTCACACTTACGATATGTATGTGCTTTCTTTCGATGTCATCATGTTTAAAAACAAGATAGGGCTGTTCACCGAATCCCATTTTTTGCATATACTCATCGGCAATAGCGATTAGCTGTTCATTCGCCAGCACATCATCGGGATGCGGATTAAGGGAGATATGCAGAATCGGTTCTTCCGTTCTCTTGTTAGCCGCCAGAAAAGGAGCGAACGACTGATGGCAAAGCTGCATGTTGTACTCTCCGTTCCTGTCCTGCATCACCTTGTTGGAGTGCAGTATCTTGGCAACATCGTTCTCCACCTTCCGGTTGTTGTAGATTAATGCACCGAAAAGACTGCTCCCTTTCCCTATTTTTGCAACCATAAGCCGGAGTATTTGTGTTCAAAATCCTCAATCTGACCGGATATTTTCCGTTGCAATTCGACTAATTCGATAGTCGCCTTTTCCAATTTGTAGAGCAATGCCATCGCTTTCTTTTCCGAGAAATTAGACTTCAGAGCCTTTACAATCTGATTGTAGTTCGTGCCAATCGCCCTGAACTGCCCGTAGAAAGTGGTCAGCCGCATGTAATAATCCTGCATTCCCTTATCAATCTGCACCACCTTTACAGGCTTTGAAAAAATGCAGGAGAGAATAAACTTGGTCTTATCCTGTGCCTGCGATTGCTCAAAGAGGCTCAAGAACCTGTCGTGTGTAATGGCGTTCATCCGAATGCTGTACCTGAATACGGCAGGGTCTTGTTTCGGAAGCCTGCCACCCTTCCTTTTTCTTGTTTCATCCATTGAAAAATCGTTTTTGAAAATGACTACTGAATTATGACTTCGGAATAATTTCTCCCCTTTACGGGGCAAGGGTTTTTGGCAGACAAATGCTATTTTGGCGGACAAAAACATACCTTGCCATGTTCTTTCTGAACATCGAAATCCACCCACTGCCGTGTGCGGATTTGTAGCTAACTTAACTTTGAAAAAGCAAGTTCCGGGAGGGGTAAATATTCCCGTTGCAAAGTTAAACACACTGATAATAAGGTGGATAAAATCAAGTCATGCCAACCACTGCCAAACACTACCACTCCAAAAAAGTTGCCGATTTTTTGCCTCTATGTGAGGGTAAACAGGATAAATCCGACACGAAATACGACAGTAGAAGAATGAGATTACAGAGAAGATGAGAAAGCATAAATCCGGGATAGCTTTTGAGAGAAAAGCCACGATTTCCGATGTTAAAAATCGTCCTTCATCAAATAGAATTTGAATCCGGATTAAACCAAAATCCAATTTTTATATACCGGAATCAGCCCCGGTTTTGAGTTTTTTTGTAAGTCCGGTGGACTACTTTTCAATTATTATTTCAGATAAATCAGGCTAAAAAATGAATTTTCCAACTAAAAAATAGACTCTAAAAGAAAAATATACTACCACTGGAGTGCCAACCACTACCACAGGCCTCTGGAAATTAGGATTATACGAAAATCATGTATTTACTTTGCCGGAGAAATAGAAAAGCGAGGGGTTGCTTTTTCGCTGAATTGACATTTTTAATAGTGCTGAAAGAAAACGATGCCCGGATGCTTTGCCATCAAATGAGTGGTGTATTGTTCGACAGGATGATGGTTTTGCTGTTTTGCTGGTTTACCAAAACAGCTTTTTGAAAAACGAAATCACTTCTCCTGCATCAACTCATT
>JAITVS010000069.1 GCA_031285685.1 Tannerella sp. | reverse complement strand
TTCTTTATTCCCGGGATCATTATAGATATTATTCATTTCCGTCGGATCTTTTTCCAGATCATACAACTCCCATTGGGCCGGCAAGACAAGGTTATCATTTGTCCCTGTCATACCCAATGGCTGTGCATAATAAAAAATCAATTTATAGCGGTCTGTCCGGATACCGTAATTAGCAGCTACATGATGAGATGGGTCGGCATGCATCCAATAACGGTAATAAACAGATTTTCTCCAATCGGTTAGAGTTTGTCCCGCCAGATTCTTTCGGAAGCTTTCCCCTTGCATCTGTTTTGGCCTTTTCTCTTCTGCATAATCTACAGGAAAAACAAAGATGTATATACAACTGATAAGCCCAATGACGCTGTTCGTCACGTGTCATACCTTCCGGTATTTCTGTTTTAAGGTCATTTTTATTCAGATACTCCATGCTCATACGTAGAAATCTTTAGCCGATTGTTTATACCAAAGAATACAATCTTATTTCATCCACGAAATCTGTTTCCATGGATATTCGCCGTCATTGGTCTGCGGCAGGCCGGGAGTACTTCTTCCTTCTTTGATATACCGTGTTAATAAAACACGCAGATCATCGGCTATTTCCGGGTATTTATCATATACATTGTGTTTTTCTTCTATGTCATCATCCATGTTGTAGAGTTGATATTCCGGGGCATTTTCCGGCGCTTTTTTAGGCTCGCTCCAGCCTCCTGACGTAGCGGAAAGCAATAATTTCCATTTTCCTTTCCGTATGGTAAACGAACCGTTAATAGAATGATGTACCGTGGCTTCCCGTATGATTTCCTTTTCTTCCGTTCCGAGTAGCAAAGGTAGCAGGTTGTAACTGTCTTCTCCTTCATTGTCCGACAGACGATAACCGGTTATTGCGGCAAATGTGGCCATAAAGTCCGTCAGACAGATTGTCTGATTGATGATGTGGGGTTTGATTTTTTCCGGCCAGTGAACAATGCATGGGATGTGGTGTCCTCCTTCGAACAGATCAGACTTCATCCCCCGGAAAATATAACTCGGGTCATGCCCTTTTTCTCCCAATTCATCAAAATCGGCTCTTGGGGAACAGCCGTTATCCGATGTAAAAACAATAAGCGTATTACCTGTTATATTGTTTTTTTCGAGCGCCTCCATAATGCTTCCGACCACGGCATCGGTTTGCATCACAAAATCGGCATACAGGTTCAGTTTTGATTGATCTTTGTATTCGGATGTCGGAACAATCGGGGTATGAGGGGATGTAAGCGGAAAATAAAGAAAAAACGGTTCTTCTTTTTTTGCTGATTTATTGATGTATTCTACTGCTTTTGTCTCTAAAGCCGGAAGTATCTGCTCCAGGTCCCAAGCGGCTTTTCCCCTACCCGCCCGACAGTCAAATTCTTTGCTTACCGGATAAAACGTATCCGGGATATCCAGGGTTTGCCGGTTTTCAATAAAACAATAAGGAGGATAATTAGGTGCATCTACTCCAAAAAAATAATCGAATCCGACTTCACAGGGTCCTCCCGTTATCTGTTTGCTGAAGTCAAGGTTATACCTGTTTTCATTATCTACCGGTTCTTCCCCATCCGTTGTCGGGAAATTCATTCCCAGATGCCATTTGCCGATACAGGCTGTCCGGTAATTGCGACTTCTTAACAAAACTGGCATAGTTGTACGTTCTGTGGGTATAATGGGTTTGCTGTAAATACCCAATACGCCGTTTTTAAGGGTTGAACGCCAGTTGTAGCGCCCCGTAAGAATTCCGTAGCGGGTGGGTGTACTTACTGCAGAACTGGAATGAGCATCTGTAAAAACAACTCCATCGGCTGCCAGTTTATCCAGATTCGGAGTATTAATTTTCCCCTCCCTGTTTAAACAGGAGAGATCACCGTATCCGAGGTCGTCAGCCAGGATAAAGATAATGTTCGGTTGCTCCGGACCGGTTTGAGCCATCGCTAATGTGGAGATCAGAAGGGATGGGTAGATTGAAAGTCTTTTTTTCATAATCACTGTTATTTGAACTATTCTTGTCGTTTCGGCATCTCACATAACTATTCAATAACCGGGGTTCTGATTGATCTCAAAAAATATATAATAGCATATATATTATAGATATAGTCGTAAAGATAGAAAAAGCCCCTTAGTTGCAGCTTATCTTTTAACATATTTAATATCATTTAATATTACTACGTTCTATGGATAAGCCATTCTTAACAGCATGATTAGCTTCCTCTCCCATCTTGATCATCTCCTTTACAACATGCGGATATTCGTAAGCAACATTCGTTTTTTCACCCAGGTCTTTTTCCAGATCATAAAGTTCTACCGGAAGCTCTTTCCCCTGAGAGTCTGTCTTTGGCATGATCAGTTTCCAGTGGAGGTAACGAACGCACTCTATGCCTCCGCGGGGACGAAAGCCAAAGACAGCTTTATGAGGGGACTTCGCTCCTTTCTCGCCCCGCATTAACGGCAATATACTTTTCCCGTCTATCGGACGATCGGAAGGCATTTCCGCACCTGCCACTTCTACTATGGTTGCAAACAAATCCATAGCGGTCGTCAACTCCCGGCATTCTGTTCCTGCGGGAATTACTCCGGGCCAGCTGAATATACATGAGACACGAATACCTCCATCATATTTTTCCTGGTATTTACCTCCGCGCAATACATGTTTACGATTCGGATCCGTCTCACCAAAGCGACCGTAACAATTTTCCAGTTCTTTATCCTTGTGAATCAACGAGCCGTTATCTGATGTGATTATAATCCAGGTATTATCCTCTATCTTCATCCGCCGTACCATATCCATAATCACACCGACAGTATTATCAAGATATTCGACCGCATCCCCAAAAGCGCCGGCCTGACTACGTCCCTCAAAACCTCTCGGTATAAAATAAGGAGTATGAGTTTCTATATTGGAATATTGCAGATAAAAAGGTTTCTCTGATTGAACCGAGTTATAAATAAATTTACAAGCCTCACGTTGAAATAAGGCCGGCAATTCAGCCAGATCATTATTATCGCACTCTTTTATAATTTGCACCTGACGGATCAAAGGGATAGGTGGATCACTAATACCGTTGGGACGTACTCCCGTCCCACCCAAACGTTCCGGTCCGTGATCATTCGGATAAGGGATGCCTATAAACTCGTCAAAACCATGAACTACAGGTAAATACTGAGGCAAATGTCCTAAATGCCATTTACCGACCAGACCTATTACATATCCCTGTTTTTTCAACAACTCCGTAAAACAGATTTCATCTTTGTCCAGCCCATTCACCGTATGAGGAAATAAAACGGATAAACCTGTTCCATTATTTACACGGGGAGCATACCGGCCGGTTAATAATGCTGCACGGGACGGAGTACTCGTTCCATGCGGAGCATAAAAATCGGTAAACTTCATCCCCTTTTCCGCAATCGCATCCATATTGGGAGTTTTGATATCCGGACTCCCGAAACAACTCAAATCATCATAACCGACATCATCCATCAGAATATGAATGATATTCGGACGCTTTAATTCGTTTTGGGCTGAGACAGCCACTGTTGACATGAATGCCAAACCTCCTAAAAATCTACTGTACATATTTTTCATTTTCAATATTTGGATGTATATAATCAATCAAAACACATGCTATAATAAGTTGTTTTGTCATGACCATCATATCTTTAATTTAAATTTGTTTCTTTTTCCAATTGCGTCTTTAGACGTTCCAGTACATCGGGATATTTTTCATTCAGTATCAATTCTTCCCTGTAATCGTTGGGTAAATAATGAAGCCTGAATTTTTTCATTTTTTTATTATATCTCAATTTCCATCCGTCACTGTCCACTACAGCCGGGCCTTCATCGGATGAAATATAAACATAACGGAGAGATAGTAAACGCTCTTTACCTTCCATGAGTATGGGGAGCAAGGATACGCCATCTTTAGGAACGGTCAGGCTTACATCCAGTAAATCGGCAAACGTCGGTAACAAATCATAATTGGCGACTACCTGCTCCGAGACTTTTCCGGCATCAATCTTACCCGGCCAACGGAAAACCAACGGAACACGGACTCCCCCCTCCCAGTTCATCCATTTCTTGCCGGACATACCGTTGTTACCATCAAATCGATCACCTGTCCTGTCACTCCGGTAAGGATAGTCCCAGGCATCAAATTTTCTGCCGTCCATATCCCGGTTTGGGCTTTTCATAGAGCGATTACCATTGGTATAATAGGTTTCATGACCGTTATCAACGCTGAATACAACAAGGGTATTCTCCAATATACCCTGCTTTTCAAGTTCCGCAAGTAAAATTCCGACGTGATCATCAAGCATTTTAACCATGGAAGCATATTCTTTTTCGATCTCTGTCAATTCCTTGTTATCCTTTACTTCCGGATGAACGGCAGGAATTGCGACGGGGCCATGAGGCAATTGCGTTGAATGATACAGAAAAAAAGGTTCATCCTTGTGTTCACGGATAAAGCGGATCATTCTCTCCAAAAACAGATCCTGGGAATAAACGACCTTACCCGTCATATTCCACCGTTCCCTGTAATTCTCCGGTGATTCTCCTTCAAAGCCTCTTCCACCGGTAGGATGTGTATTTTCGGGAATACACAGGATGGTATCATTTTCATATAAAAATCCGGGATAAAAAAAGTGAGCCCGCTGGTGATCCAGATATCCACAATAATAATCCCAGCCATGTTCACGGATTTGCCGGCGGGTTGCCGTAAAGCCCCAATCCAGTTTACCCACCTGTCCTGTAACATAACCGGTTTGTTTAAAGACCTGGGGCAAATACAAATCACCGGCCGGCAACTCAACCCGTAAAGGATTCACCTCATTTTCCACAGAGTCTAATTTTTCATAAGTATTTGCTTCCCTTAATTTACCGCCCTTCGATACATTCCATTTATCCGTACGACAATCATGGTAGCCCGTCAGTAAACTGGCGCGTGCAGGAGCGGAATACATACAACCATAGGCATATTTAAATGCCGTACCTTCCTGAAAAAGCCGGTCTATATTAGGAGTGGAGATGATCTTCTGCCCATAATGAGATAACATGCCACGGCCAAGGTCATCTGCGTATATGAACACGACATTTGGGGTGCCATTTTTATTATTCTCTATCGATTGCGAGAAACATATTACCGGCATACCCACGCAAAAAAAAGGAATTGATAATATAGATTTTTTCATTATTCTTTATCATTGCTGTCCCATTAAAATCTAAAATAGCTCTTTGAAATGTTTGAAATTTAGTTAGTTACGGATGATTTTCGATTCAACGGATTTCAATTCTCATCTTTGCGGTCTAAAACAGGCCG
>JAITVS010000421.1 GCA_031285685.1 Tannerella sp. | reverse complement strand
GCGGACATGGATTTCAGCAGTGTCCCCCTCGGTAAAGTACAATATTGGGGCGGGAATCTGACCGTTGATGGCTATGGCTTTTCGCATCTTTCCGGTGTAACTGACGGTGGTGTCGGATACAGTCAAATGGTATACAACGGTTTTTGGCTGCGTTATTCCGTGAAAGCAGGCAAAAAGGAATAATGATATGAGTATAATCCTGTTCATTGCGGTTTATTATAAAGGAGTAACATGCAGAAAACATTTTCCTCATATTAAACAAGTTTTCCTGTTGTTTGGTTTAATACATATCCCGTCATCTATCCCATGGTGGGATATTTTGATTTTAACCACCCGGTTTTTACATCGGAAATACCCCAAATATCTATAAATAAAGACTTTTGTAACCCTATGCCAAGTTGAAAAAACTATAAAATTTATTCCTTCATCAAACTTTCTCCTATTTTTGTTATAATGGTAGTCTTTATTTTCAGTTTGTCAAGGATCGTAAATTCCGTACCGTCGCTATTAAGGGTTTTCGATTTTTTAATTAGTTCTAGTTGACATATAACACAAATATAATGATTTTATTTTTAATATCAAAATGTTTAAATATGAAATGTTGTTAAATTAAATTAATTGCATAATTTTTTAAGGCGTCATAAAAGCTGAATTTTCGTGTTGTAATCATTTCTTTTTTTGTATTCCATTCCTGTGAGGATATTGTCAAAATAGGCAATGTAGCTGTGTTTTGCTCAAAAAATACACTATTTGCGCCATATTTTACACAAATAATAGCAAATAAGATTTTAATTTTGTAACGCTTTAGAGTAGACTTTGAATAAAAGAAGAAATATGAAACGAGCCCTATAAATGTATCACCAATAGCGAAGCAATCGACCTTCATCAAAGGGATGAACCGAAGGTCAACGACCGGAGGCGGGTTAACTAAAAGAACGAACCATCGGTCGTTTAGCGTAGCGTAAAGCAATTCTATGTTGCCTTGATATTAAAAAATAATTTTTGTAGATATGAAAAAAATAATTTTATTCTTGTTATTTCTTACGTTTGTCTGGGGATGTAGTCGGCAACCTGATTATAAAAACACGGCATTGTCTCCCGAACAGCGTGCGGAGTCTCTGGTGAAAGAGCTCACACTCGAAGAGAAAGCTTTGCTGATGATTGACGCTTCCGAACCGGTGGAGCGGTTGGGTATAAAGCCTTATAACTGGTGGAATGAAGCGTTACATGGAGTGGCGCGTGCAGGACTTGCTACCGTTTTTCCGCAACCGATCGGAATGGCTGCTTCGTTTGATGCCGATGGAGTTTATGATGTATTCAATGCTGTGTCTGATGAAGCACGTGCAAAGAATGCTTATTATTCGTCACAAGGCAGTTACGAACGTTATCAGGGGCTGACCATGTGGACGCCGACCATAAACATTTACCGTGACCCGCGCTGGGGAAGAGGTATCGAGACATATGGCGAGGATCCCTATCTGACAAGCCGTCTGGGAGTTATGGCGGTTAAAGGTTTGCAGGGACCCGGGGATGGAAAATACGATAAACTGCATGCCTGTGCAAAACATTTTGCCGTTCATTCGGGACCGGAATGGAACCGTCATACGTTTGACGCTAAGAATATCAGTATGCGCGATTTGTATGAAACTTACCTGCCCGCCTTTGAGGTATTAGTCAAAGAAGGCGGCGTGAAAGAAGTGATGTGCGCTTACAACCGTTATGAGGGAGATCCTTGCTGCGGAAGCGATCGCTTATTGGTGCAGATACTCCGGGATGACTGGGGATTTGACGGAATTGTGGTGGCGGATTGTGGAGCAATTGCCGATTTCTACAATGACAGGGGACATCATACGCATCCCGATGCGGCAGCGGCTTCTGCAGATGCTGTTATTAGCGGAACTGACCTGGATTGCGGTTCCAGTTATAAGGCTTTGGTAGAAAGTGTGCAGAAAGGCTTGATTTCGGAAGAGCAATTGGATGTCTCCGTAAAACGTTTGCTGAAAGCGCGTTTTGAATTGGGAGAGATGGATGATAATAAAGATGTTTCATGGGCAGATATTTCTTTTTCGGTCGTCGCTTCGGCAAAACATGATTCCCTGGCGCTCGATATAGCACTTAAGTCGATGACTTTGCTGCATAACAGGAATAATTTTCTACCGTTGAAACGCGGCGGACAAACGATTGCTGTTATGGGACCGAATGCAAACGATTCGGTGATGCAATGGGGTAATTATAACGGAACACCGCTTCGTACCGTAACTATACTTGATGGAGTGCGTTCCGCAATGGGTTCTGACGACAAACTGATTTACGAACAAGGGTGTGCATGGGTTGAGCGTACATTGATCAGGAGCGTATTCGACCAGTGTAGTTCGGCAAATGGAGCCGGATTCAGTGCGCGCTATTGGAATAATGTGAAACGTGAAGGTGAGCCGGTTACCACAACACAGATTACGACTCCATTCCGATTCTGTACTTCGGGTGCGACTGTTTTTGCACCTGGCGTGAATCTGACTGATTTTTCAGTAACCTATAATAGTGTGTTTACGCCTTTACAATCGGGCGAAGTTGTTTTTGAACTCTACAGTTATGGTAGCGGACGCATTCGTATAGACGGAGAAGAAGTTAAGGAATTTGCCAATCGCCATGGCGGACGGAAAACGACTCATGCGATGAAAGTGGAGGCGGGTCAAAAATATGATATTGAATTGGAATTTGAATATGTCAGAAGCGACGCATTGCTGAATTTCGATCTCGGATTTAAAGAGGATGTGGATATAAAGAAATCTGTCGATAAAGTGCGTGATGCGGACATCGTCATCTTTGCTGCGGGCATATCCCCGTCACTGGAGGGAGAAGAAATGGGAGTCGATCTGCCCGGGTTTAAGAGAGGTGACCGAACGGATATTCAATTGCCGGATGTACAGCGCGAACTGATTGATGCTTTGTATCGTGCAGGTAAAAAGATTGTTTTGGTGAATTGCTCCGGCTCTGCAATTGCTTTGGGAACAGAAATACAAAAGTGTGAGGCATTACTTCAGGCTTGGTATCCTGGTCAGCAGGGCGGAACGGCGGTAGCGGAAGTTTTGTTTGGCGACTACAACCCTTCCGGACGTTTGCCAATCACTTTTTATAAAGATGTGTCGCAACTTCCCGATTTTGAGGATTACAATATGAAAGGCCGCACCTACCGTTATATGTCGGAAGAACCATTGTATCCGTTTGGATATGGGCTTAGTTATACTACTTTTGAATATGGAAAGGCGGCGGTAAATAAAGACCGGATTAATATCGGTCAATCATTGGAATTAACGGTGCCTGTGACAAATAAGGGTAAGATGGATGGAAATGAAGTTGTTCAGGTTTATCTTAGAAAACAGGGTGATGCTAATGGCCCGCTTAAGACTTTACGTGCATTTAAGAGGGTGTTTGTTCCATCCGGGGAAACTGTAAATGTTACTATCAATTTGAACGATAAAGAACTGGAATGGTGGGACGAAACGACCGGTTCGGTGAGGATGTCGGCCGGCACTTATGATGTGATGGTCGGAAGTAGTTCCCGGGATAATGATTTACAGGTTTACCCGGTTGTTATTTTGTAATATTAAAAGAAGAAGCATTATCATGATTTTAAAGAAAATATTTTTGATTGTTCCGCTACTGTGTGCTATGGGTAGTCTGTTTGCTAAAGAAAATGTGAACGGATCAGATTGTAGCGGGTGTAACAGCGCTTTTTTATCTGCAAGCCCGGATATGAATGAAACGGATCCGGTAAGCGGACAAACTTCGGAAACGGTTGATTATGGTTCTTTGTACGAAAACCTGCAGTTTGATATGCCGGTTCTGATGCGTCCTGTATTTCCTGATAATAAGGTGTGTATTACGGAATTCGGCGGTATGCCGGATGGTGTGACATTGAATACGGATGTGTTTGACAAGGCAATACAGGCATTGGTTGAAAAAGGCGGCGGAACACTTATTGTTCCTGATGGAATATGGCTGACGGGGCCTATTGTATTCCGCTCTGGTATCAATTTGCATCTGGAACAGGGAGCCTTACTTCTGTTTTCTACCGATATAAACCTTTATCCGGTGAGTGAGATTACATATGAAGGCGGAAAAAGGATAAAAAGCCGCTCTCCGATATCCGGTGAAAATCTGGAGAATATAGCCATTACAGGTAAAGGAACAATCAATGGTTGCGGCGAAGCGTGGCGTCCATTGAAGCGTGCGAAGGTAACCGACGGTCATTGGGAACAGGTAATTAAATCGGGCGGAATGGTAAAGGATAATATCTGGTATCCGACAGATAAGTTACCTCAGAACGGGGATTTCAAAATATCTTCCGGCGATATGACCGATGGGGGAGAGGCGAATATAAGAGAAAGACTTCGCCCGACTATGATAAACTTTGTCAATTGTAAAAATATATTGCTGGAGGGCGTACTCTTCGATAACTCTCCTGCATGGAATATACATCCGTTGATGTGTGAGAACATCATTATTGATAATATCAATGTGCGCAATCCGTATTATGCACAAAATGGTGACGGACTTGACCTGGAATCATGTAAGAATGTAATCGTTGTGAATAGTACGTTTGACGTAGGTGATGATGCAATTTGTTTAAAATCCGGCCGGGATGAAGAGGGACGCCGTCGTGGAAAACCGACTGAAAATGTGATTATCAGTAATTGCAGGGTTTATCACGGTCATGGCGGTTTTGTTGTCGGGAGTGAAATGTCCGGCGGGGTTAGGAATATATCGGTATCCGATTGCCAGTTTTTCGGAACGGATGTCGGACTCCGATTTAAAAGTACACGTGGCAGGGGAGGTGTGGTTGAAAATATTTATATTGATCGGATTGTCATGCTTAATATTGTGCATGAACCCTTGTTGTTCGATCTATATTATTTTGTAAAAGACCGTCAACCGGATGATCTGATTCCGGCAGTTGATGAAACAACGCCTTCTTTTCGTAATATTTATATAAAAAATATAACATCCAACGGAGGAAATAAAGCCATGTTCTTTAATGGACTTCCGGAAATGAACATTGATCATATTGAAGTGAGTAATGCAGTCATCAAAGCTAATCTGGGTGCGGAGATTTCCGAGTCGCAACATATCAGGCTAAAGGATGTTACCATTATTCCGGCAGCAGGACCCGCGTTGATCCTGAATAATGTGAAAGACATAAAAGTTGAAAATTTTTCTGTTCCGGATAGGTTGGAGAATATTGTTAAGATTTCCGGAAATCGTAATCAGGATATTGAATTACCCGAAAATATGAATGAAAAGAACATCATTCGGGAATAGATTTTTATCCGGACATGTTTTATCGGAGAATAAAAAAGCCGGGATTGATTTCCGGCTTTTTCATTTCGGTATCCGGCAAATTCATTTCAGGGATAAAAATGGTTGTTTCGGTATGTTTTTATTAAATTATAGTATAAAGTTGTCTTAGTTTTGCCGTAGAAAAATAAATTGAAAGCAAAACGAAGAGTATATGGAAAAGCAAAGAACATTAAATAAGGAGTTTTCATTAGAGGGAAAAGGTCTTCATACAGGGTTGGATATTCATATAACTTTCAGACCGGCCCCTGTGAATAGCGGTTATCGCATACGGCGGATTGATTTGCCCGGAAAGCCGGTGATAAGGGCAAACGCCGAAAATGTATGCTCGACGGAAAGAGGTACGGTTTTGTCTGTTGATGGAGTTCAGGTTAGTACGGTGGAACATGCTCTTGCAGCTTTGTATGCAAGTGGGATAGATAATTGCCTGATGGATGTGGATGCCCCTGAATTTCCGATCCTGGATGGTAGTTCGATATTGTTTATGGACAAAATAGTGCAAACAGGAATTAAGGAACAGTCCGAAGAACGGGTGTATTATATGGCTGAAGAGGTGATCGAATATGTTGATGAAGCATCCGGTTCGCATTTGATTTTATTGCCTGCCGACGAATTTAAAGTACAGTGTCAGATCTCTTTTGATTCTGCTGTTCTTAATGTACAAAGCGCTCATTTGAATGATCTATCCGATTTTCATAAAGAGATAGCGATGTGCCGGACTTTTGTCTTTGTGCACGAAGTAAAGCCTCTTTTAAAGAAAGGGTTGATAAAAGGTGGTGATTTGGATAATGCAATTGTCATTTATGACAGGAAACTCAAACAGGATGAATTTGATAGTCTGGCCGATGCGATGAATGTTGAAAGGAGAGATGCTGACAGGTTGGGATATATTATGAATCTACCTCTTCGCTATACGAATGAACCGGCAAGACATAAGATCATTGATGTCATTGGTGATTTGGCATTGACCGGTAGATTTATAAAAGGAATTGTTATTGCAATTTGTCCCGGGCATCGTGTCAATAATCAATTTGCCAGGGCTATTATGGATGATATGAAAAAGCATCATCAGTTGCCGGTAAAAGAGATGGTTGAGTATTCGGTATCATAAATAAAAACATTTTTATTATATTTGCTTAATTTATCAAAATGACTAATGTCACTGAACGTTTTTAGGTAGTGAGGATAGAAACAAAGTTTCATCGAGTTATGCAAAATAACCAGTGTAATAGAATTACGGGTAATAGCCGTCAATTATTCAGTACAAGGAATGCTTTTCATTTGGCTGTGATAATCAGTGTGGTATTCTTTTTTATCATGCTGATTACTTATATTGTTGCAAGATCAAATGATTTGGGGCAGAATTACGATTATGCGGATTCGCTGAACGTTAAAAATCTTGTCATGTTTATTGTCAATACGATTATTTTGTTCATTCTGTTGCAGTTTCAATTCTGGGTGGTTAAGCATATTAAAAACGGAAAGAAAAGCACCGTAATAGCTATATTTGGTTCTTTGTTACTGTTATTTATTTTGAGTCCGTTATTTTCACAAATACAATGGTTTTTTCTTGATGACCGGGTTGAGCAGGGCGTACTTTTAATTGTCCATATGGTAAAAGACCTGGTGATTCTCATTATAACACTGCTTTTGACGGCTTTGATGTATATGGTGGATATTAATGAAAAGAAAACAATTGAGAATCAAAAACTTCTTCTGAAAAGTTTTCAGAACAGGTATGACGCTTTGAAAAATCAGGTTAACCCGCATTTTCTTTTTAATTCTCTCAATACATTGAACGGACTGGTCGGATATGATGATGATAAAGCTCATGATTACATCAGCCAGCTTTCATCCATATTCCGTTATACAATGCAGGATAAGCAGATTATGTCGTTAAGAAATGAATTGGATTTTGCCAATTCCTATATCTATCTGATGAAAATACGCTATAATGAGAGCCTGCAAATTGAATTGCATGTTGACGAAAAGTATATGGATTATTATATTTTGCCTTTTGCACTTCAGATACTAATTGAGAATGCAGTCAAACATAATGTCGTCAGTAACAAGTCCCCCTTATTAATAATCATTGAGACAACCGCTGATGATACGATACAGATTAAAAATACGATACGGTTGAAAAACGGAGCTGAAAGAGGTGGCATCGGTTTGTCGAATCTGGATGAAAGATATCGCCTGATGTTTAATAAAGAGGTTAAAATCATACAGGATGAAAAATATTTTATTGTTGGAATACCTTTGATTAAAGATCGTGAAGAGTTCAGCA
>JAITVS010000417.1 GCA_031285685.1 Tannerella sp. | reverse complement strand
CGGCTTTCATCAATATTATTCAGACAAGCCAAAACCGTATGATTGGAACTGGAATCCTCTTCTGTCACACCCCATCTTAAATCGACATCAACCAAATGAATCTTTCGCTCTTCACACCATTCTCTTAACTCCGGAAATACGTCTTTTACAAGATAATCCCGCTCAGCATGCATATCGTTGAACGTACTACTGATAAAAATCGTGACCCTTTCCCATTTCATAGATGTGTCCTCTTTCTATTTATTTACTTTTTCCAATATTCATTATCCCAGTATTTTCTCTCTCCGGGATGGCTGGTATTAAAGGCCTCTTCTAATAAGCTGTTATTGACCGGGACATTTTTTTTGGCAGCGATACGGTAGGACAGGTCTAAAACAGATTCCAGATCGGCAAAACTGAAGTCTACGGAGCGATCGGTCAGGAATTCAATCATGCCTTCCGATACCTGATTATTTTTGCGCTTATTGAGGATGGCTTGCAGGTAGCGTTTCCGTTCTGTTTTACCCGGGAGCCCGATTCGTATTTTCCGGCTGAACCGGCGAACCAATGCGGCATCAACGATTTCAGCGCCCCATTGACTTTCGTCAATCTCTAAATTTGTAGCGGCTAAAATAAATACCGGATGTTTAAAGTCAACCGGAACACTTTCCATTTCGGCAAGCAATATTTTCAGCGCCATTTTCTCATAATCACCTGTTATTAAATCCTTACCGGATTTTCCAATGGCTTCTATTTCATCAATAAATATGATTGCCGGAGTATACCGCTGCGCCCGGCTAAATAACTCCCGGATCGCATTCGACCCGTCATTCCGATAACTGGCCACAAGGGCGTTTGCTGAGGCGGGAATAAAAGTCGCATCAGACTCGCCGGCCATCGCTTTGGCTAATAGCGTTTTGCCGGTTCCGGATGGACCGTAAAGCAGGATTCCTTTGGGAGGCTTAAGACCCAGAGCGGCAAATTTTCTCGGATTTTTCAGGTAATCAATGAAAAGGGATAATTCTTCTTTTGCCTCGCTTAGCCCAATAACATCATTAAATCGTGCTTCCGGCTTTTCGATTTCGTCTAATATCATATTGTTATCTTCTGCCTGTATGGCTCTGCGAATACCGAATTCCCTCAAATGTATAATAGCTTCTTTGTCTTTCGAAGAGAAGGAGATTGAAGTTTCAAAAGACAACATTTTGTGTTGTGTTGCAAAACCAACGGCGATACTCTGGCGATGAGCTTGTTTCATGATATTCGTAATTTCCCCGGCAAATAGATCCGGATTTTCATCAGGCAAAATCAGCGTATTCCTGGCTCCCGCACGAATAAAAGCCGATAGCAATTCATGATCCGCAGGAACAGGTTCGGATCTCAATAGATAAATCGACATATCCGGAACCCTTTTCCTCAATAAGTTAAAAAAATTACGTATTTTATGCAAAGTTTCCGGTATCAGGATATTATCCATCCATAGAAGTACAAAAGTAATATCCCGCTCTGCTGTGATTTTTAAAGCTTCATAAACATCTGAAGTTTGATGTATGGCTATATCCGGCAATATCTTTTTGAGCTTTTCGCCCGACACGGTGTTTCCGAACAATAGGATTTCCGGCTGTACCGGATCTTCAAATAAAGGTTTTACCGTAAGCGGTAAATCATCGATTGATAAACTGAAATGTATTGATCTTATTTTTTTAAAAGAAGCGTCAAAATGATTATCTAAAAAACAGAGTAACTTAAAAATTTCGTTTTTAAAAAACAATCCGGTTTGAGCTTTCAACGTACGTGCGTCAGCCCACCCTCCCTCCGAAAGAAGCAATGCTGTGGAAAGAAGAGGGTCTGCATCTACCTTTATCTGATATCTTTTCTCAAATAAAGCACATAAGCGGAAAAATTCTCCGGCGCTTATTTTCTCCAGATCGTATGCCTGAAGATGATTAAACATGATCAGATAACCGGTCGCTAAGCGGGAGCAAATCGTAGGCGGAAAGAAAGGAATTCCTGTTTGCGGATGCAGATCATTCTCCAACGCATTTAAAATCGTTTTGCGTGAAAATCCGGCAGTTATTTTCTTCGGTTCACTCTCATAAAGCTGTTTGCCGGCATTCGTGGTAAAAATGAGGATCGTATCTTTGAACGAAATTGTCTTATCCAGAAAATCATCATGCAATATCCCTGCATCCAATATCTGCAAAAATAATTGTACGGTATTCAGATGCGCTTTCTCTATCTCGTCGAATAGTAAGATACTATACGGATTATCGCGGACAAAACCCGTCAGCATGCCTGGCCGGGCTTCTTTGTAACTTGGTGCGAAACCAATGAGGTTTGAATGAGCCTGATGATCGGCAAAGCTGCTCATATCAAAACGTTTAAACGGGATAGATAGTTCTCCGGCAGCCTGCTCGGCAAGAAAGGTTTTTCCTACGCCCGGAGGTCCCGCGAATACAAATATCGCACGGGGTTGCTTCCGTTTATCATCGGCTTCGGCCAGAATTTCAGCATTAAAGACACCTTCGGCAAAAGCATGCACCGCATGATCCTGACCAAAGACCCTGTTCAATAAAGTATGCCTCATATCCCGGATACGTTCGGAGAAAAATGTCAGGAACTTCATTCCATCTCCTTTTTTTACTGTTTCAGATACCTTATTAAGTTTCGGTTCCGAATGTTTTTTTTCCAAAGTGAAAGCGGATGTGATCAAGGGGGTTGGTTCTCTCAGCAAAACAGTTAGCAAATCAGTGGCAGAAAGTACATTCTTCTTCGTTCTGCCGGCAGCTTTAGTCAATAATCCGGCAATGAGAGTTTCTCCGTCTCCCGGCGGTTTTTCATCAAACAAAACTTTGCGTAATTTTTCCCTTCCGTTTTCCGGATCAATACCGGTCTGCTGAAATATCCGTGCGACGGTTTGTATATCTTCTTCTATTTGAGAACTGTTTCCGGATGCGGAAGAAATCTTTCCGGCTGTCATTCCCGGTAATTTCAGTAACCCCAGGAACAGATGTTCCGGATGCATCTCCTTCATCCCGGAGACAAAAGTTTCAACCTGGGCGTATGTCATTACAAAATGCATTGTCTGGCTTAAATCCATAAGATCTTTTTTACGTTTCACAAAAATAGCTTTTGTTTTTATATTTAAATACCCCACTTGTAGGTATTTCAGTTATGGAATAAGATCTTCCCATATCAATCCCATTTGCATCGCTTTTCTCAACATATTAATAGAACCTTCACCACCAAATTTCTGAATTAATAACTTGCGTTTAGTTATAATCGTACTATGTGCAAGACATAGCCTGTCCGCGATCTCCTCATTTGTAAAACCTTCGGCAAGTTGCCTCAAAAACTTCTGTTCCCCTACTGTCACCCAGAAAAAATGTTCTCTTATTTCCTTACGAAGCTGCAGCCTGCTTTTCTCGCATAAATAGATATTCCCATCCATCACACTATCGACTGCGTTTACGGCTTCATATAAAGGAGATGTTTTCAATACATATCCGGAAACACCAATGTCCAACATCCGGCGCACAATAGTCCAGTTGCTGTAACCTGTGAGTACGACTATTTTCACATGCGGATAGTAATGTTTCACATCTTCACAGAAATCGATCCCATTATAATAGCCTCCTTTGGTATCTTTTTTCTTGTTTAGAGGAAAATCCGGATCTCCTATAACCAGATGGCTGAGTTCGGTTAACAATACATCCGGTTGTTGTTTTTGCAATGCTCTCCGGCAATCGGCCAATGTCTCCGAAATACCGGAGACAATTGCTATTTCCGATCGATCTATCAAGGAATAAATTCCATCAACCAGCATTTTATGATGATCGGCAATATGTACTTTTATCATATTCATAGTTCTATTTCAACACTTATTTCAGTGCCATTTGATGATGAGTGAATTTCCATTTTCCCTTTATTTGCGATTGTCGCTGTCGCAATATTTCCTAATCCGGAACCAATAGTAACGGTTTCCGGATCGAAACCTTTGCCATTATCATATACTGTGACGGAAATAAAACCGTTTTCAGCTATTACCTGCACAAATATATTAGTGGCGAAAGCATGTTTTATGGCATTACTTATCAATTCACAAACAGAGCGGTAAAGAATGACCTCCAGGTGTTTTTCCATCTCGTCCTCTGTTCCGTAACTCTCAAAATACACATTGGGAAGAGAATCACAGTAGTTTTTTACGGCAAGAATCAGTCCATCGGATAAAAGAGGATGTAATAAAACTGTTTCATGATCTGTCTGATCCATCCATGAATCGTTCAGTTCGATACCATTTGTAAAACGGGCAACATCCGCTTCATTTTCTATAGAATAAGAACTTACCCTGTTAAGACTTAATACGGCTACCGGAGGTACATCTTTGAGCAGTTCGTTCTTTGAAAGACGAACAGAAGATCGTTTTTTTTCAATTGGTGATTCTCGTTTCATAAATGATTATTAATATTGTGAGCATAAGAGTTAAATGCAAAGATATTAAATCAGGATATTTTTTCAAAGATAAATTAATTTTTATTCATTGACAGATGATAAGATTTTTTCACCCAAAAATCAGACGATTAATGATAAATCCATTGTATGTCGTATGATGAGGGGAGCATGCAGTTCTGCAATAAAAACAAATTAGTTTGTTTTGTTTTCCTCCCGGCTTGTATTACCTTTGCAGAAACAGATATTGCGTATGGAAGATAAAATAGTTGAAATAGCACGGTTTATGCAAACTACAGAAGCGGAAATGCTGGCAAACCTTCTGAAATCGGAAGGAATTGAATGCTATGTCCGTGATGGTATCAGCAGCCGCGTATTATTCGGCAGAGCAGATATCGGCGGTGCAAAAGTCGAATTGCTGGAAAAGGACGTACAACGCGCATCGGAAATAATGAAAGATCATGGATATGATTTTTCGGAAGAGATTCTTGATCGGGTTGTATCCGAGAATTCGGAAAAAGACAATGCCGAATATGAACAAAATAAATCCAGGCTATCAAAAATGATGACCACCATACTGTTCATTTTGGTCGTATTGCTTGGCGTCATCATTTTTTTGAATAAATACTATAACGGGTGATTTTAATAAAAAGCTGAAGATGGCACGTCGTAAAATAACCAATAGTCAGGCAGTATGTATTATATTGTTATGGATTGTATTGTGTTATATGCTTCTCGCATACAGTAAAGAGATTGACTTCATGGTCATCTTTTCCATTATAGCCTCTGCAATCATCGTTTTTGTCCCACTCTACAAAAACAGAAAAAAACAAAACTGATTCCATTCATATCTGAAACTATAAATAAAACTATTTCCAGCAAAGTTTCCTCATTCATCCGACAAAAAAATAACGGCACCTGATCTTAGATGCCGTTACATTCGTTAAATTTAAGTGTAAAGTCAATTATTCATCTTTCTGCGTCTCCGCATATTCTTTCAGTAATTTATCCTGAACGTCTGTCGGAACAAGCTCATAAGAAGAAAACTTCATTGTAAAAGATGCGCGACCACCGGAAATAGAACTCAGTGAGGTCGAGTAGCTCGACATCTCTTTCAACGGTACCTTAACCATTATCTTTTCGTATCCTTTTTCACTGTTCATTCCCATGATGATTGCACGACGTCCTTGTAAATCACCCATTACATCACCCATAAAGTCCGCCGGAACAAGAACTTCCACATCATAGATAGGCTCCAGAATTTTGGGGCCGGCCTCTTTAAATGCCATGCTGAAAGCATTACGTCCGGCAAGCATAAACGATATTTCATTACTGTCTACCGGATGCATTTTTCCATCGTATACACATACGCGCACATCACGGGCATATGAACCAGTAAGAGGTCCTTGCTCCATTCGCGCCATAATGCCTTTAAGAATAGCCGGCATAAAACGGGCATCAATCGAACCTCCGACAATACAACTAACAAAAACAAGTTTTCCACCCCAGTCCAGATCTATTACCTGAGTATCACGTACACTCATTTTGAATTCCTGTCCTCCGAAGCGATATAGTGTCGGGGCCGGCATTCCCTCATAATAGGGTTCTATAATAAGATGCACTTCACCGAATTGGCCGGCGCCTCCTGATTGTTTTTTATGGCGATAGTCCGCACGTGCAGCCTTCGTTATCGTTTCACGATAAGGAATTTTTGTTTCTACAAACTCAATCGGAAGCTTATCGTTATTCTCTATGCGCCATTTCAGTGTACGTAAATGAAATTCTCCCTGGCCGGAAACAATTGTCTGTTTCAACTCTTTTGATTGCTCAATCAACCAGGTAGGATCTTCTTCATGCATACGATTCAAAATCTCACTTAACTTCTCTGCATCCGATTCATTTACGGCTTTTATCGCACGACGGTATTTCGGTTCCGGATAGCGGATAAAATCAAATCTGTAATCACATCCCTTTCCATTAAGCGTATTTCCCAGCCTTACATCTTTCAGTTTTACCGTAGCGCCAATATCTCCGGCCATCATTTCCGGCACCTCCGTACGAGTTTGCCCATCTACCACAAACATTTGCGCAATCCGTTCTTTTGATCCGCGATCCGCATTCAGCAGATCATCTCCGGCTTTAACCTTTCCGGACAATACTTTAAAATAAGAGACCTGCCCGATATGAGGCTCGATCGTAGTCTTAAAGAAAAACAAACTGGTTGGTCCATCCGAATCCGGAGTCACCTCTTTGCCGTCTGTAGTAACAAGACGAGGCATCTTGTCGGTACATGGAACTACATTCCCCAGGAATTCAAGTGTACGACGCACACACATGTCACGTTCGGCACATACACAGAATACAGGAAACATGCCACGTGTAACAAGACCGGCGCGAATACCCGCACGCATCTCATCTTCAGTAAGCGTACCCTGATCAAAGAACTTTTCCATCAGCGAATCATCATGCTCAGCCGCAGCTTCTATCAGTTGGCGATGTAATTCCGATGCCTTTTCCATCTCCTCTTCCGGTATATCAAGTACTTCCGGAACACCACCTTCGGGCTTCCAGCGGTACATTTTCATTTTAAGAACGTCGACCACCGCATTAAAAGAAGGGCCGCATGTTATCGGATATTGTATTTGTATAACTTTATTTCCATAATTTTCTTTCAGTTGCGATACCGAAGTATCGTAATCAGCCTTATCATTATCAAGATAGTTTATGACAAAAATCACAGGCTTATGAAACTGTTCCGTATAACGGAACTGATTAATTGTACCTACCTCTACGCCATATTGTGCATTAATCACCATCAGCGCAGTATCAGTTACATTAAGAGCGGAAACGGCTCCGCCGATAAAATCGTCCGAGCCCGGACAATCTATAAAATTCAATTTTATACCATTCCATTCTACACTAAAAACGGTAGAGAAAACCGAGTATCCATACTCTTTCTCCACCGGAAAATAATCACAAACCGTAGTTCCGTTTTTTACTGATCCACGACGTTTTATAATACCACCCTCGTAAAGCATAGCTTCCGCAAGGGTGGTTTTCCCGGTACCGGAACTTCCCAGAATTGAGATGTTCTTAATTTCACTTGTCTGATAAACTTTCATGATAATGTCAGAATTTAATTATTAATAATTGTATATAGTATTTAAAAATAAGTTTTCGCAAAGTAGTAATAATTCATGAGAAACAATTCTTTCATCAATCTGTTTATAAACTATGTTTTTAAGCAGTTTGAAAAAATAAGCAAAATAGAGATCAACCAAGCGCTTATTTTTGTTATCTTCGCCATAGGTAATAACAATTTGTCATTTTACAACTAAACAAATATCAATAATTCCTTATTTAAACGCTACATTATGAAAGCAACAAAAGTTTTTTTCATCATTACTTTTCTTTTTTTTACGGTTAACACTATTTTTTCGAAGGAAAAAGCCAAGCATGTCATATTGATAGGCCTTGATGGCTGGGGTTCCTACAGTGTAGAAAAAGCAGATATGCCGAATGTAAAGAAATTAATGAATGACGGAACATTTACATTAAAGAAACGCGCCGTTCTGCCTTCATCAAGTGCAGTCAATTGGGCCTCCATGTTCATGGGCGCCGGACCGGAGTTACACGGATACACGGACTGGGGCTCCAAAGTGCCGGACCTGCCTTCACGTGTTATCGGAGAAAATAATATATTTCCAACCATCTTTCAACTGTTAAAGGTAACAAACCCGAATGCGGAAATCGGTTGTATTTATGATTGGGCAGGCATAAAATATTTAATTGATACGATTTCCGTAAATTACTGGGAACAATCTCCGGATTACAATCAATTCCCCGAAAGCTTATGCGACATGGCTGTCAAATATATTACGGATAAAAAACCGGATTTCGCAGCTATAATCTTTGATGAACCGGATCATACAGGGCACCAGGCGGGCCATGACACCCCGGAATACTATACAACACTGACACGCCTTGACAGTTATGTAGGAAAGATTATCGAGGCAGTTAAAAATGCCGGAATTTTAGATGAGACAATATTCATTGTCACTTCAGATCATGGAGGAATCAATAAAGGACACGGGGGGAAAACGATGATGGAAATGGAAACCCCGTTCATTATCAGCGGGAAAAATATAAAAAGCGGGCAAACTATTGAAGAAAGTATGATGCAATATGATATAGCATCCACAATTGCCTGTATTTTCGGACTGGAGCAACCACAAGTATGGATTGGAAGACCTATGTTACACATATTTAAATAAGAAATTTGACATGAAAACAGAACAAGTATTAGCTTCGTTAGAGGCAAAACACCCCGGAGAAAAAGAGTACATGCAGGCTGTAAAAGAACTCCTGGTTAGTATAGAAGATGTCTATAATGAACACCCGGAATTCGAAAAGGCAAAAATTATAGAACGCCTTGTTGAACCCGACAGGATCATTACATTCCGGGTCCCATGGGTAAACGACAAAGGAGAAGTTCATGTAAATCTGGGATATCGTGTGCAGTTTAACAATGCTATCGGACCCTATAAGGGAGGGTTACGTTTTCATGCATCAGTAAACTTATCCATTCTGAAATTTCTGGGGTTTGAACAGACTTTCAAAAATGCACTTACAACATTGCCTATGGGAGGTGGAAAAGGAGGATCGGATTTTTCTACTAAAGGAAAAAGTAACACAGAAATAATGCGCTTCTGTCAGGCTTTTATGACGGAATTATGGCAGAACATCGGTCCGAATACAGATATTCCGGCAGGAGATATGGGTGTAAGCGGGCGAGAAATCGGCTATTTATATGGTATGTACAAAAAACTTACACGTCAACCCACCGGTACAATTACAGGTAAAGGACTTGAATACGGAGGTTCCATACTACGTCCTGAAGCAACCGGTTTTGGAGGATTGTATTTTATCAACCAGATGCTGCAGGAAAATGGAATGGACATAAAAGATAAAACAGTCGCCCTGTCCGGTTTTGGAAATGTTGCATGGGGAGCTGCAATTAAAGCGACCGAACTGGGAGCTAAAGTTATCACGATCTCCGGACCCGACGGTTACATTTATGACCCTGATGGCATATGCGGAAATAAAATAGATTATATGCTCGAACTCCGGGCCTCCGGTGAAGATATTGTTGCACCCTATGCAGCTAAGTTCGACAGTGCTACATTTTTTCCGGGAAAACGTCCGTGGGAACAAAAAGTCGATATCGCTCTGCCATGTGCAACTCAAAACGAACTCGATGCCTCTGACGCCAAAACATTGATAGAAAACGGCATTAAATGCATTGCGGAAATATCAAATATGGGATGCACGACAGAAGCTACGGATATGTTCGTTGATAACAAAATATTATATGCTCCCGGAAAAGCCGTTAATGCAGGAGGAGTTGCAACATCAGGACTGGAAATGACACAAAATGCCATGCATATATCATGGACTCCCGATGAAGTTGACCAGAAATTGCGTCAGATAATGAGTGATATTCACAGTCAGTGTGTGCAATACGGCCGTGAAGGCGATTATATAAATTACGTAAAAGGAGCCAATATTGCCGGGTTTATGAAAGTGGCTAAAGCCATGGTAGCCCAGGGAGTCGTATAATCTTCTTTTAAAAGAAATAATCCGGCGGAAGCGATTTTAACAATATGATTAAAATCGCTTCTGTTTTTTATTCCGGCTCACTTTCGTACTTTCGACGGATTCTTGGCTATAAAATCTTTCCAGTTTGAATATGACTTTTCAAATTTCGGACGGCTTGTTTCCAGATAATGACAAAAAGCAGCAGCAAGGCCATCTGTCGCATCCAACTGAGGGAGCATATTCTCATCCGGGATATGTAATATACGTTGTAACATACCGGCGACCTGTTCTTTTGAAGCCTGTCCGTTTCCTGTTATTGCCATTTTTATTTTTAGCGGAGCATATTCACATATAGGGATATCCCGATGAAGAGCAGCAGCGATGGCTACTCCCTGAGCACGTCCGAGTTTTAACATACTCTGCACATTCTTTCCGAAAAAGGGAGCTTCAATCGCAAGCTCATCCGGATGATACGAATCTATCAACTGTATGACACGGTCAAATATATGCCGGAGGCGCAGATAATGATTTTCAAATTTATTCAACTTAAGAACACCCATAGCTTCAAGACGCGGTTTTTTGCCCTCAATGGACAAAACACCATATCCCATAATAATTGTACCCGGATCTATCCCCAATATAATTCGCTCTTTATCCATCCGTAAAAATATTATAACTCAATATCTTCCAGCAAAGTTGAAAAACCCACAACTTCATCACGAAACTCCTCAGTCAGGGCCTTTTGCAAAACAACTCCTTCCCGGTTGATCCATTCATCCAACATATCCGTATCTTCCACATGAAACTGTACGGATAAACTTACGCCATTAACGTCTTCATCTTCATTAAGTACACGCATCATACGGGGACTATGAAGTTTCCCGCTACGTACGGCCTCCGGTATATATGTTGTTTTCAGATAATCAAGTGCCCTGAGAAAAGCTTCGTGTGACAGGTGAAATGTCGTGTGATATATAATCATGCATTCAATATTTAAAAACCGACCTCAAAAGTAACAAAAAAATAGCAGATCCGCATCGTTTCCGGATAAGAACAAAACGAACGCATCATCAACCGACGATGCGTTCGTTCTTATAATTACAGCCGGAATTATCCTTTGGGACAATACGGCAGTGTATACGGATTACGGTATTTATACCAGTAAAGACGGTGATTTTCGGCCTCCTTATCATTGATAAAAGTAAGCGTCGCAGGATCCCATTTCACCGGACGTTTAAGTTCAACAGCAATGTTCGCCAGACAGCACAGCGTATTCGTACTACACCCTACTTCCACCGGGGCTATTGTCTTTTTACGCGAGCGGACACAGTCAATAAAATTCTGCATATGCGGCGAGCTAACTTCATATTCTCCCGCAGCAACATTCTGTTCTTCTTTCTTCAGAAGGTCTGGCTTTGAACATTCAATATAACCACGGGCTACTTTCAGCCAACCTTTATCTCCTACAAACTGAATACCCTGAGCAGATGGGTTATCTTCACGATAAGGCTGCTCTGTCATAACAATTCCATTTACATATTTCATTGTCAGATATTTGGTTCCATTATATCCTTTAGGTATATATTCTACAGGACCGGACCCATCCATTCCGATTGCAGCTTGTGCAATATCAAACATGTGAGCGCCCCAATCCGCCGTAAAGCCATTACCTGTTTCACAATACCACCGCCATGCTGCCCATAACGTTTCATTTAACTGAGGATCAAGACTTATCGGCGGACAAAGATCCGGATGGTAATGTACATGGGGGTCATTCAACGGTCCTAACCACTGATTGAAATTAAGATTTGCGGGGACAGGCTCTTCCGCCAGATCAAAAGGTTTAGGCGGATCACCCACCTTTGCGTAAATTTTTTCAATATGTCCGATCCCCCCGTTCCGTACTAACTCTATCGCCTGCTGGAATTCCTTACTCGAACGCTGCTGGCTTCCCACCTGAAAAACCCGTTTGTTATCAAGTGCTGCACGTTTGATTGCCAGCCCTTCCGTAATCGTATAGGCTAATGGCTTCTGACAATATACATCTTTTCCCGCCTGACATGAATAGATAGCGGCCAGCGCATGCCAATGATCAGGAAGAGCTATCGCTATCGCATCAATGTCTTTACGTTCGAGCATTTCCTCAAAAAACTCATATTTATCGCAACGCGGATTCATTTTATTTTCTTCCTGCCACTTTTTTACAATATTCACAAAACGCTCCGTCTTCATTGTGTCGACATCGCTGCAAGCTGCAACCTGAACACCCGCACACTTCGAAAAACTGTGAAAATCCGAACATCCCTGACGTCCTAACCCAATAAAACCTAAAACTACACGGTCACTCGGAGCTATACGAATCCCGTTTTGCATTGTCCAACCGGGAAGAATCGTTAAGCCGGCAAGGCCTAAAGCCGAATAACCGATAAACTCCCGACGTGTTATTTTCTTTTCCGTATCCTTTTTCTTATCTTTCATGAGTATTTAATTTAAGTACATCGATGCAAATATAATGTAAAGCATAAACTATACAAAAAAACCCTCTGTTTTTTATCGTTATAACACAGTTATTTTTATACTTTTGCACCCAATATTTATTTAACTGCCCATGTATAAAATCCGCTTATCTATAATATTTGTACTGTCTTTCATGTTCTCGATTTTTTCGATGGCGAAAATACGCGATACAAAGACGTCTCTTTCGTCCCATGATGTCAATAATATCATCATGGGCGCAGACCGTATGGATGAAATAAAAAAAATTGTGGAAAATAAACGCATCGGACTGATTGCTAACCAGACATCGGTTTTACGTAACGGGACGCATTTGTTAGATGCCTTGCTGAAAGAAAATATCCATGTAAAAAAAGTATTTGCCCCTGAACATGGTTTTCGCGGAACAGACGATGCCGGCGCTGATGTAAAAAATAGCAAAGACAGTAAAACCGGCGTACCGATCGTTTCCATATATGGTAAAAATAATAAACCTACAGCTTCACAATTATCAGACATCGATTTGCTTATTTTTGACATACAGGATGTAGGGACCCGATTTTATACCTAAATAAGCACAATGCATTATGTGATGGAAGCATGTGCGGAAAACGGAATAGAATTCGTCGTATTAGACCGCCCGAACCCAAATGATTATGTAGATGGGCCGGTACGCCAAAAAGGGTATTCGTCATTTGTCGGCGTTGACCCCATTCCAGTTTTACACGGGCTCACTGTCGGAGAACTTGCACGTATGATAAATGGAGAAGGCTGGATTTCAACCGGCAAAAACAGTTGTATTCTGAATATTGTGCCAATGAAAAACTGGTCTCACGGAGATCTTTACTACTTACCAATCAAACCGTCACCAAATCTTCCGAATGAAACAGCGATCAGGCTATATCCTTCCATTTGTTTTTTTGAAGGCACAAATATAAGTGTCGGACGTGGTACGACATTCCCGTTTCAGGTTCTCGGAGGTCCGAATAAAAAATATGGAAAATTCACATTTACCCCTCAATCAATCAAAGGAATGGATACAGATCCCATGCATAAGGGCATTGCCTGTTATGGTATTGACTTAAGAAACAGCACATTTGAAGGAGGGTTATCTCTTCGTTTCATTCTGGATTTCTTCAAAAAATCCGGTTATAACGAAAAAGAATTTTTCCTGCGTCCAAACTGGTTTGACCTCTTGGCCGGAACAGATGTACTTCGTCAGCAAATAATAAAAGGCTTTAGTGAAGAAGAAATACGGAATTCATGGAAAAACGATTTAAACCGGTATAAAAAAATACGAAGCAAATACCTTTTGTACGACGATTATAAGTAACTCATTCCGCATTTCTGTAAACTTACATTCTCTGTTCCCAAATAGCAGATAAGCTGCATTTCAATAGCAAAAAATATTTAATGATTTTTTTTGTATTACTTTTGACTTGCATTATCTTTGTGCACATTATGCGAGATGTATACTCTAAATATCTGAAAACAAGCCTCATTCTTTCATTGTGCTTGTTTTTTTGCATAGCATGTAAAAAAACAACACAAAATGAAACTGAAGAAGAAGTAGACTCCGAATGGATTGATAATCAAGGTCACCTATACGAATATGGTATTTGTGTAGACTCGCTTGATATAAACAACAACGTCATCAAAAACGGTGACAGTCCTTCCGCGATATTCACAAGATTAGGCTTTACTGCAAAAATGACCGACAGCCTGTGCAAAGCATCATACGATGTTTTAGACCCGAAAAGACTCAGGAGCGGCATGACATACGCCACTATCAGTAAACAAGACAGCACTGCCACTATCCAATATATTGTTTTTGCAAAATCAATGACGGATTTTTCAATCATTGATATTACCGAAGATAGTATCAGGACATATGAATACAGTAAAGAGATACGTCTCGAAAGGCGATATATGGAAGGAGTTATTACTTCTTCACTTTGGAATATTATCAAAGCGAACGGAGCCGATCCGTTATTGGCTCTTAAGATTTCGGATATTCTGGCCTGGCAGGTGGACTTTTTCGATGTAAAAGAAGGAGATTCTTTCCGTGTAATTTATGATGCAGCCTTTATCGATGACACAACGGAGTTGAATATTTCATCCGTCGAGGGACTGGCATTTATACACCAAGGAAAAGAATTTACCGCCATACCTTTTATACAGGACAGTATCCGTGAATATTTCGATGCAGAAGGAAACAGCCTGCGTAAAGCATTCCTGAAAGCGCCGCTCGATTTCTTCCGCATCACATCCAGATTCACCAATGCCCGCTTCCACCCCATACTGAAACGATACCGTGCGCATCATGGCGTTGATTATGCCGCACCAGTTGGTACGCCTGTAAAAACAATCGGCGACGGAACCGTAATAGCAAAAGGATATGATTCTAAAGGCGGAGGTAATTATATCAAAATAAAACACAATTCCGTATATACAACGACATACATGCATTTGAAAGGCTTCGGTAAAGGAATTCAGAATGGTGCACACGTAAAACAGGGAACGGTGATCGGCTACGTAGGTTCTACAGGACTCTCTACCGGCCCCCATCTTGATTTTCGTGTACATAAAAACGGTCAACCGATCAATCCGCTGAAAATGGAATCCCCACCCTCTGATCCGGTAAGACCGGAACTACGGGATAGCTTCCATATTGTCCGGAATTTTGTTCTCGCAGAAATGGATAGCCTGCATACTACGCATAAATGCACAACCGAAAATATCGAACCGAAACCAACTGAGTATCGCGAAATAGAATAAACGCACATTTGAAAGCCTTTTGATCCTGTCGGGAAAATTCCCTCGTATTTTTTGTAACAAAACCCAGTAGTTATACGTCTAAATAAAAACAAGATGGATTTATTATAAAAACAGAGGTATATGAAAATTATAGGAAACATTATCTGGCTTATATTCGGGGGAATCATTACAAGCATCGAATATGCAATATCAAGTTTATGCCTTATGGTCACAATCATAGGGATACCTTTTGGCCTGCAAACGCTGAAGCTTGCGTTACTCGCGTTATGGCCATTCGGCAGCAAGGTCGTTGACAATGGCAACTCCGGAGGTTGTTTGACTGTTATGATGAATATTTTGTGGATTATCTGCGGAGGTTTCTGCATCTGCCTTACCCATTTTTTCTTTGGATTACTATTATGCATAACCATTATAGGCATACCCTTCGGGAGACAACATTTCAAGATGGCCGGGCTGGCGCTTACTCCTTTTGGAAAAACAATATCGTAATTATCAGTTATTAATCTTATAATAAAATAAATTCGGTTATAACTGATCCGAATCATCTGCCTTATCGGTCTATGATCAGATACTTCTCCTTTGCTTCCTCACGCGAACAGGCATTAAAATGCCACCATTCACTTGCGATGGAAGTAAAGCCGGCTTCTTCCATGATTCGTCGTAAAAGCTTTCGGTTCTTATATTCGGAAGGAGTAATCCGACGCCTTTTCAACAAATCATCCTCTTTGTCCGTATTCGCTTCCGGACCGAAAAAATCAAACGGGGTTCCCATCGGAAGCCATTCGCCTTTCTCATCTACCAGAGTGACATCCACAGCCATTCCATAGTTATGAAGTCCTCCTCCTTTGGCAGGATCGGCTACATAATATTCATTATTCGTTTTTTTAGCCCATTCCGCCATCTTTCGCTGAACTTCTATCGGACGGGCCGCATCATAAATCAGTAGAAAAAGATCCGGACGCTCTTTTCGAAGAATTTCCTGTGCATGAATAAGCATTTTTGTCGCACGGGGATGCAACCATGCCTTTGTCAGCTTTGAATTATACAAAGGCTTCCCCGTAAAATTATCTTTAGTAGTATAAACAAGATAACTTTGGATGGACGGCTCCCAAAAACAGACATCAATAAGCCCCATGTCCTTCATCTTCGCATCCCAGTTATACTCAGCATTTTGTTTATTCTGTGCATTGCTGCATGATATAAACATGCATAAATAAATAAAAATAAATATACGAAGATCTTTCATCATTCAACTTATAACTATTTGTTCCACATAAACAGAACGGTTTAGAAAAACAGAGGCTGTTTCCGTAAATTTCTCTTTTGCTTCGGTCGTCATAAAACGGCATTCACTGTTTCTTGACAAACGGCATGACATCTCCGGATGACGCAAGAGATAATCCTTCAAACTTTCCGCCACATACGGCCCCTGTGATAATAAAGAAACCTCCTCCGGGAGATATCGCCGTATCTTCGACTCAAGAAGAGGATAATGAGTACACCCCAGCACTATCGTATCTATTTGCGGATCCAAGGCAAAGATATGATCTATATTTTTTTGAATAAAATAATCTGCACCCTCACATTCATGTTCCCGGTTCTCAACAAGCGGCACCCACATCGGACAGGCTTCTCCGGTAACTGTCATCTCCGGATAAAGCTTTGCAATCTCCATCGGATAAGAACCCGATGAAATAGTTCCGGTTGTTCCCAGAATTCCGATATGTCTCGTCCGGCTTAACATACCAAGAGCCTCTACCGTAGGACGTATTACCCCCAAAACCCGGCGTGTAGAATCCCATTCCGGCAAATCACACTGTTGTATAGAGCGTAAAGCTTTAGCCGACGCAGTATTGCATGCCAGTATAACCAACGGACATCCTTCCTCAAAAAGTCTCATCACCGCCTGACGGGTAAACTGATAAACAATTTCAAACGAACGGGCGCCATATGGCGTACGGGCATTATCCCCAAGATAAACATAGTCATATTCAGGCAACAGTCTGCGTATATTATCAAAAATTGTCAGACCGCCATATCCTGAATCGAAAATACCTATAGGAGACATATTATCTTTCATTTTCTACAAAAACAAACACTTTATAAAACACCGGATGCCTATCCCTTAACAGGCCAGGCATCCATAAACAGTATTATTATGACTATTACTACAAGATTACTTTAATCCCATTTTAGCCTTTACCTTGGCTGTTGCATCTATAGCTGATGACTTGCTCATGTAAAGAAGGGCCCCGGGATTCAATATATAAGTATAGTTATTTTCTTCTCCCACCTGGTCTATAGCCTTTTGTATCTTCTCACGGATAGGAGTCATCAGTTCTTCCTGTTTTTTGTTTCTGGCTTCGTTTGCCATCGGAATAAAGTTTTCTATACGAGCCTGAATATCCTGTATCTCCTGTACACGTATCATTCGGATATTATCTGTCAACGAATCCTGTTGTGCCGTAAGATCAGAATATTTCCGTGTATATTCATCCTGCATGATCTGAAGTTCCTTTTCATATTGCTGTGTCATTGCCATTATTTCGTTTTCCATCGTGGAAACTTCCGGCATAACATTAAATATTTCATTCGTATTAACAATGGCAATTTTAAGATCCTGAGCTACCAATCCAAGAGGAAGAAGCAACATAATCGATACAATAAACTTTTTCATATTCTTTTCTATTTTAATTGATGTTTGGTTCAAAACTAAATCGCGCAAAGATAGATATTTATTTTGAATATCCCAACTTCATCAGGACTTCATTACTTATATCAATTTTGGGAGAAGCATAAATAACACTCATTGCCGAAGCCCGGTCAACAATTACCTGATAGCCTTTATCTTCCGAAATTATTTTTACAGCTTCATAAATCTCATCCTGAATAGGTTTCATCAGTGATTCGCGTTTCTTATAGAGTTCACCTTCCGCACCGAAATATTTACGTTTCAATTCCTGTGCTTCCTGCTCTTTTTTCACGATTTCTTCTTCACGCTTCGTTTTCATTTCCGCAGAAAGAAAAACCAGATCACTTTGATAGCTCTTATACATATTCTGGGCATCCTGCTGAAGTTTTTCAACTTCCCCCTGCCATTTCTCGGACAGTTGGCTCAATTGCTCATTCGTCATTTCATACGCCGGAATATTTTTCAATATATATTCCATATCTATAAGCGCAAATTTCTGCGCCATTGTTGTCGTTGCTACAGAACAAAACAACACCATACTTAATATCAAAAATACTCTTTTCATAAGCCAATAATTATCTGATTTCGTTTTTAGACTATATACACAGCCTAAGGTTTTAATTCCATCTGTTAAATTAAACTAAACTCGTCATTATCAAAACTCCTGTCCCAGAATAAAGTGGAAATTACTACCACCTCTGCTGGAAGAACCATATGGTTTATCAAATCCATACGCCCAGTCAATACCCATCAAACCAATCATAGGCAGGAATATACGAACACCGACACCGGCGGAACGTTTCAGATTAAACGGACTATAATCGGAAATCCCGTTCCATGCATCACCGGCTTCTCCAAAAACAAGAGCATAGATCGTACTCGAAGGTTCCAATATAAGCGGATAACGTAATTCCATTGACAAACGCGAATATGCACGGGCAGAATACATAGCAGAATTGTTTCCTGCTATTTCTCCGTTACTGTAACCTCTCAACGCAACCGTTTCCTGATAATAGCTATAACCTCCGGTCATACCGTCGCCTCCGACATAATAGGTTCCAAACGGAGATTTCTTGTCTTTATTATAGTCGCCGATCCAACCGACCTCGACACGCGACATAAGTACCGGTGTACGTTGCGGACCACCATATTGCGGAAGAGGTAAAAGCGGAATAAAGATCTTAGCCTTGAATTTCATTTTGTAATATTCCACAAATTTATATTTCTCCGCATCGGAAGTCATGCTGGCATAATCTTTTCCATCCACCAAAGAATATGGGAATGTGGATGCGGCAGAAATCGAGAACTGAGATCCGAAACGCGTATAAAGCGGATTATCAACCGAGTTTCGCTGTAATGACAATTCTAAGTTAATATCATTATAATTACCGTTTTCCGTAACTCCGAGATAGTAAGAATTAGACCAGTTATTCAACATATACATCTGATAATTAAGGGTTGCCATAAACTGAAAATAATCATCCGGCCAGTTCAGACGTTTCCCATAACCCAATGACAAACCGAGAATTTGCATATATTTACTCTTATCATAAGCGCTTTCGTAATAATTACCATAACCGGAACTTCCAAAGTTGTTGTAATTATAATAATTAGAATAGTAATTACTTAGATATTGATTTTGCAGTTGATTATAATATCTGCTGTTGACCCCTGTATAGCGGGAAAAATAAGCGCTGACTGATAATGTATTCGGACGCTTACCTCCAAACCACGGATCCATAAAGGAGATATTGTAAGCCTGATAATACTGGGCATTGGTCTGTCCGCTGATATTCAATGTCTGCCCTTCCCCCGTCGGAATAATACCCTTTTTATACGTACTCGGTTTTAAGATATTCCCGATTGCAAAGTTTGTAAATTTCAATCCGATCTTTCCGATAATACCCGTTTGCCCCCATCCAAGTGAAAATTCAACCTGGTCATTCGCCTTCGAAGTAAGATTATAAATAAGATCAACCGTTCCATTGTCAGGGTTCGTACTGAAATCCGGCTTCATATTTTCCGGATCAAAATGTCCCATCTGCGCCAATTCACGTAAAGAACGCATCAAAGCCTCACGACTAAACAGATCTCCCGGCTTAGTACGCAATTCACGACGAACAATATCCTCATACAAACGATCATTCCCGTTAATCACAACTTTATTAACAGTAGCCTGAGGTCCTTCCATAATACGGACTTCCAGCGATATGGAATCGCCCGTAACATCCACCTCTACAGGATCTGCCTGAGCAAACATATATCCGTTGTTCGAATAAACATTCATCATTGCATCTTCGTCCTGATACATACGATCCATCAGCTTTTTCTGGTTGTATACTTCTCCGGGCTTCATATTTAATAAAGTGCCGAGATAATCCGCAGAATATTTGGTATTACCGACAAACCTGAGATCTTTCAAATAATACTTCTGTCCTTCTTCTATCGTCAGATAGATATTAATGCGTTTTTCATTAAATGACGTAACACTATCTGCAACAATTACAGCATCACGGTATCCGAATTCATTATACTTATCTATCAGATTTTTCTTATCATTTTCATATTCCGCCGTTGTAAATTTCTTGGTACTGAAAAGCTCCAGCCAACTATTAAGGAAACGTTCGATCATATTGAAGCGCTCATTTGTTTTTTTCATCGCTTTACGAAGCTGAAAATCCGTCAGCATCTCATTTCCCTCAAAATAGATCTTTTGTATTTTTGTTTTTTCGTTCTTATCGATATTGATGCTAACAATCACTTCTCCGTCTTTATTGGGATCCGGTTTCTCAACAACATCCACATCCACATTCTTAAAACCTTTATCGTCAAAATATTTTTTTATCAATATTTTTGCCCGATCCACGACATGAGGGGTTATCTGATGCCCCTTTCGCAAGTTCAGTCTTGTTTCAAGATCAGTACGTTCACCCTTTTTAACACCATTATAACTGATTTCCGAGATACGGGGACGCGGCGTAAGACGTATCTCCAACCACACATCGTTGTCCGTTATTTTGGATGCCAGAATTTTGACATCCGAAAACAACCCCTGCTTCCAGAAACGATTTACTGCTTCCGTAATTTCATCTCCGGGAATATTAACTTCATCGCCAACCTTTAAACCCGAAAATCCGATAAGCACAAAATCATCATAATTCGTTGCTCCGACAACCTTAATGTCCTGGATTTTGTACTTTTTCTGAACATAAGAATACGTAATCTCCGGAACTTCACTTTCCGGAATAGTATCCTGATTCATCAACATCGTCGTGTCTGCAAAAACTCCCGATACCGACGGAACGGCTACGGTGTCTGAGCCTTGCGACATTCCCCAAAAACAAAAACTCAAAAATGTAAAAATCAATAGTACTCTTTTATCCATACATCAGGATTTAGTTATTTGATCGCCTGTCTTTCCAAAACGCCTCTCTCTCCGTTGATAAGACAATATGGCTTCATAAAATTCATCTTCTCTGAAATCAGGCCAGTAAACATCTGTAAAATACAATTCTGCATAAGATAATTGCCACAAAAGAAAATTACTTATACGTTTTTCGCCTCCGGTCCTTATGAGCAGGTCCGGATCCGGGAGGTTATATGTTGTCAGATACAATGAGAATAAATTTTCATCAATATCCTCTACGGTAATATTTTTACTTTGTACATCATCGGCAATACGCTCCACAGCCTGTACAATCTCCCAGCGTGAAGAATAGCTTAATGCCAATATCAGCGTTGTTCCTGTATTTACAGATGTCTGTCTTATACATTCGGACAAGGTGTTACGAACATCTTCCGGTAAACGCGTCATATCCCCTATCGCCATCAATCGCACATTATTTTTCATCAAGTCGGGTGTTTCCCGATAGATCGCAGCCACCATAAGCGACATCAAAGCCTTTACCTCTTCATCCGGGCGACTCCAGTTTTCCGTAGAGAACGTGTATACTGTCAGATACTTAAGATCTATAGCAACAGCAGCTTCCACAATCTTACGAACAGACACGACACCCTCTCTGTGGCCCTCACCGCGATTTTCACCACGACTTCTGGCCCAGCGTCCGTTTCCATCCATAATTATAGCCACATGCTGCGGCAGTTTGCTTCTATCTACTTCCTCTATCAATGACATTCTAACAACGTCTAATATATTCCATTCATATCTTTTTTGTTACAATTACAGTTTCGCAATCCAAAATCATACGAAACAGAAATCATCAGCATCGAATACCAGTCCCTGTTTTTAAACAGGCCGCTCCCTATATCATAAGGATCATCCAGTATATCATCACCTTCAAGCCCATCTCCAAACAATTTACGAATCGTCAGTTCCGCCCCGACATTTATTCGATTCTTAAATTTGTATTTCACCCCCGTACCCAATGAGATATGAGGGCTGAAAAACATATTCCCGTTTCCCGGCGCCGCAGTAAAACCAAGGCCGCCTAATATATATGGCGATACGCGTTTCGTATACAAATATTTATACTTATCGCTATACGGAAAAAAATTAAACTCCGCCTGCCCTCCCAAGTCAATTACATTCCTTTCGAATGAAGCCTGTGCATTGTTTGGAAAAACATTATCAAGTCCTTCTGTTGAACCTGAAATACGAGCCCATGCCAGATTTGCTTTAAATGCAACACGAAAATTAACATTATAGCGAAATATAAAACTGGCGGCCGGATTCATATTTTGGAATACCGTGTTTTTATTGGCATCACCCATATAAAAAGAACCGCCAAGCATACCTCCTATCTCATATAAATACTCCTGTGCATCTATCCGGAAAGAAGAAAGGCATAACAATATAACAATACCTGTTCGCTGAAAAAAAGTTGAATGCATCCTCTAATCGTTTAATAATAAACAGTCAAAATTCATATCCGACCTTTCTTTCTAACGAGAAAAAACGAATAAAATTATATTGGAGCCTGCAACTATTCTTCCTCGAAGCCAAGACGATTAATCCGTCCACGCCATAATTCATTCAAAACATTGGCATCATTCCCTGCCTTTCCTCCGAAAAGCAGCATATAATTATCTTTATCTATAATAACTGACGAGAAACCTCGTGCCGTATATTCTTCCGCCATTACATAAACCGTATCGATCCATGTAACACCATGATCTTTCGAATAAAAGATATCATTCAATGCTACTCCGGAGGGATCAATTCCTCCGACAACAAAGAAACAATCATCATAATAGGATACAGCCGCCCCTTCCCGGGAAGAAAAAGTAGCCTCTGCATTTGAAAGAGAAGCCCAGGTAGTTCCATTCATAGTAGCCCACGCCTTATCCGACAAGTTGTTTTTTGAATCACGCCCTGATGCCAGAACCAAACGAGGATAATACATCGTTTCATAGTTAAAATTACCGAAACCTGACAATGGGAAAGTTGCCGGAACCTCACCTCCGAGTGTATATGTATTATATTTGTCTATGGAGACAAAACGTAAAACGCCATCCGCCACAGCAATACAGCATAAAACAGAAGACCTGCCGGTTATCGTACTCGCAGGAAGAGAACCTAATAATGTCTTAATCGGCATATCATTATAATTATCCACCTGCGACCAGGCCTGTCCGTCTGTAGAATAAAATAAATTACCGTCCTCCGATATCACATACAGGTCGCCCTCCAATTCCGTAATCTGAGACAATATGGCTTTATCCGGAAAATCCGACAATGTAAGTTTTTCCCAATTCATCATATCTGAAACAGGTGATTTATACAGATTATAACCGGAATTTTCAGAAACATACATGTAATAAAAGCGATCATATAAAAGGACTTTCATATCCTGAAATGTTTTTCCGGACATAATATCGGCATACTTAGACCAAACCATCGTATCAGGATTTACCTGATGAACATTCAACTTCGCCTCATACGTTTTTGTTGACGAACCATCATAAGAATAAACAGTGATCATAACAGGAGCTGAAAAATCGATTGAATCGGAAACACCCCATATCGAATCATTGGTCGCCTGCTCAACAAAAAGAATGTTCATTGCACCATATGAACTGTCATAACCAACTTTGACTAAAATTTTTTCATCAAGATTTGTCCCATAGGGCATGGAATCCTTATTATAGATTTTGTTATTCAACTGGTCTATCGTAAATTTCACACTCGATAAACCTTCGATAGAGTCATTCGATAATGAGAATGAAGCTATTTGTGCATTACTTAAAGTCCAATCATCAACCTCATTATCATCACTATCCAGGCAAGAGGATACCAAAAGAAGCAATCCCCCCATCAATAATAATCCGCAAAGTTTTATCTTTCCCATCTATATTTCCTTTTTTCGAGTGGACAAAAGTAAGAACATTTTTTATTTTAGTCTACATATTCCACATTTATTTATAATATTTTAGAGTACGATACTTTATTTTCTTAAACTTCACAATTAAGGTATCGCTCTACTACAGAAGGCCTTTTCCTAAACATCCCATCCGAAGGGAAAACCTGTCTATCAACCAATTGAGCTCCACCATTGGAATAAAAAAAAGCAGATTCAACTCCATCTCTTATGCGTACGGGCACCGTCTCCACTATTATTTCATCCCAAACTCCTTCTTCCATAAAAGAACGGTGAAGCTGCGCTCCTCCTTCAACAAGCAAGGAATGAATATTCCCTTTATAAAGATTCGTAAGTATACAGTTCAACATATTCGCAGAATCATCTATTTTGACATATTTAACACTTTCTTTCCCCGAACCTTTATACTTTATATCCTTAAAACTCTGCTTTGTAAAAACAAATGTCTGCTGCGTACCATCTAACAAATGATAATTTTCAGGAACACGCAAGTCACGATCAATCAGTATGCGCACCGGCGATTTTCCCGACCAATAGCGTACTGTAAGAGATGGATTATCCAAAATCGCCGTATTTGTCCCGACCATAATAGCCTGTACCTCCGAACGTAGTTTATGAACCATCATCCGGGTCACCGGCGTAGAAAACACAACCGGCATTTCAGATACATCATCCCGTTTTCGATCGATAAAACCATCTTCACTCTGAGCCCACTTCAATATAACATAAGGACGGTGATACTTATGAGCTGTTAAAAAAAAACGGTTCAACGCAACGGCTTCACGTTCCATTACTCCGGTAATCACTTCCACTCCCGCACTGCGCAACATCCTCACACCACGTCCTGCAACTTCCGGATACGGATCTAAACAAGCTACAACAACACGTGGAATTTTCTTTTGAATAATCAGTTCGGCGCACGGAGGGGTTTTTCCATAGTGCGAACAAGGCTCCAAATTGACATATAAGGTCGAATTACGCAGCAGAGCAGCATCTTTAACCGATGCTATCGCATTAACTTCAGCATGGGCTTCCCCGAAACAACGATGATAACCCTCTCCTATGATATTACCATCATGTACAATCACTGATCCGACCATTGGATTCGGAGCGACATTCCCCTTTCCGTTTCCGGCCAGGTCTAAACATCTGGACATATATAATTCAGAAATATCCGTCATCGTATTCATATCATAATTAAAAAAGTCCGGCAAATTTCATATCTTTACAACGCAAAAATAATTTAGACTCAAATATGAAACATAGGACAACATACATTCGGGAAAGTCTCAATGGTCTGTATCCGCCGGGAGACATCCGCCGCATCTTCCGTCG
>JAITVS010000403.1 GCA_031285685.1 Tannerella sp. | reverse complement strand
GGTAACACATTTTTAGCCTTGTCGGAAGTAGCAAAGGCATTGGAAGAAAACGGCATAAAGACCGATATTATACAACTGGGGAATAAACCGGTTCGCGGATGTATCGCCTGTAATAAATGCAATGAGTTAGGCCATTGCATATTCGATGATGAGCTATATAGTAAAATCCGTGAACATTTGGAGACTGCCGATGGATTGATCGTCGGTTCGCCTGTTTATTATGCCGGGCCAAACGGTTCGCTATGCGCTATATTGGACAGAGTATTTTATTCCTGCTCCGAATTATTGGAATACAAGCCTGCCGCATCGGTTGCCGTATGCCGTAGAGGAGGTGCAAGCGCCGCATTCGACCGCCTGAACAAGTATTTTACCATATCGAATATGCCCGTTGTATCGTCGCAATATTGGAATATGGTTTACGGGCTCAAACCCGGTGAAGTACAGCAGGATGCCGAAGGATTGCAAACCATGCGTACACTTGGACGGAACATGGCCTGGTTGCTGAAAAATATAAAAGAAGGTGCAGTCTCCAGGCCGGAACCGGAAACGATATCGCAAATGACGAATTTCATCCGTTAATTCACCCATGAACAAATACATTAAAATTCCCACCAATTTAGTGTCTGCGCCGTTCCATCAGACTTCTCTGGAATTGAACGGTTGCTCGATCATCGAATCGTGCATCCATTGCATGCCTACATCGGGAACTATGTTTTTGGAAGATCATCTGCTGCTTTTCGTGTTGGAAGGAAGTAATACGCTAACCTATGGAAAGCAGATATTTACGGTGGGTAAAAACGAAATGATTTTACTCAAGAAGGCAACAGCAGTGAAGTATGAAAAACAAGGAAATCCTGCCAACGATAATATCTACGATAACCAAATGTTCTGTCTCTGCGACGAATTGGTCAAAGAGTTTCTCACCACAGCCGACATCAACATCCCGCGAATGCAGGAAGAGATAACGACCACCGTCAATCCGATGAGCGACCGGCTCATTGCTTTTGCCCACTCACTCAAACCTTACTTCAATGATCCTTCGACTGTCAACCCGGGATTGCTGCGACTTAAAATTATGGAACTGCTTTACGATGTCGCCGAATGCAGTCGCAATATGTTTCAACAGATACTGCAAATCCGCCAGCCTGTCCGCACGGATATCCGTCAGATAGTGGAACAACATTATGCCACACCGGTGACCCTTTCCGAACTGGCTTATTTAACGGGGCGCAGTTTATCGAGTTTCAAACGCGATTTCAAACAAATCTATAACATGGCGCCCGCCCAATGGATACGCGAACGCCGGCTGGAAAAAGCGAAAGAGATGTTGCTTAGTACTCATATGCCTGTTTCGGATATTTGTTATACGACGGGATTTGAAAATATTTCTCATTTTTCACGGATCTTTAAGGATTACTATGGCCAGTCGCCTACCGATTACCGGAACTGAATCCAAGTTGGACCGCTTAGTCAAAAATATTGGGCTGATTAGAAAACTTCATCACTTAATTGCTCTTTACCTTTGCATGACAAAACAATTAAAAAATAAGAACTTTGCATATTGCTATGGAACAAAAGAAAAATATTCTCGTAATAACAGGCAGTCCCCGCAGAGGAGGAAACAGTAGCCTGTTAGCCGATGCATTTATTCGTGGAGCTGAAGATATGGGGCATATGATTACCCGTTTCAATGCCGGGCATAAACAAATAAAAGGTTGTACGGCCTGCAACAAATGTTATAGCAAAGATACGGCCTGCGTGTTCAAAGACGACTTTAATGGACTCGCTCCGGCATTAGAATCTGCAGAATTAGTAGCATTTATAACCCCTTTATACTGGTTTACTTTTCCCACACAAATAAAAGCAGCCATCGACAAAATGTATGCATTAGGTATCGGAGGGCGCAACCTTAAAGGAAAAGAAACAATGTTGCTTGTCTGTGCAGAAACAGATGATATGACAGATTTCGACGGAATTGTCCGGTCGTATGAACTGACCAATCGTTACTTAAAATGGGCTGACAAAGGGATATTGCTCGTCCCTGAAGTAAATAACGCGGGCGACATTCTTAATACCGATGCTTTAATAAAAGCGGAACAAATGGGTAGCAGATAAAATGAATGAAGAAATCCGGTGGCAAGCAGTCATCGGATTTTGTTGAGAAGTGACAGCTAATATCCCATGGCACAACCATCTTTGCGGCTCTCAGACGCACCGAAGTAAATACGGCGTTCCGCATCGTACATGATACCCTGATAGCCACCGTACACACTACCGAATCCATAGGTAACCTTGTGTCCCATTCCCAGCAATCTTCGCACGGTTTCCATAGAAAAACCGTTTTCCAGCACAACTTCGCCTCCGGTATTATCGTGTACTTCTCCCGTGGGTGACGACGAACCCAAATGATCTATACGCGGAGCGTCCCCCGCTTCCTGTACATTCATCCCGAAATCTATCAAATTCATTGCTATAAGCACATGCCCTAATGGTTGATAATCACCACCCATTACCCCGAAACTTAGAAAAGGCTTGCCATCCTTGGTGATGAACGCAGGAATAATTGTATGAAACGGACGCTTACCCGGAGCAAAAACGTTCGCTGCATCCTCGTCCAGCGAGAATAATTCACCACGATCCTGAAGCATGAAGCCCAGCCCGGGAGGAACCATACCGCTTCCCATACCCCGGTAATTGCTCTGGATAAACGACACCATATTGCCATCCTTGTCAGCAACGGTCAGATATATGGTATTGTCCGTATCAGCGATAACACCCGCCTGAAGTTCTCGTGAAGCTCTGTTATCCTTGATTTGTTTGCGGCGTTGTTCCGCATAGGATTTGGAGATCAGTGTTTCCAGGGGAACGTTTGCAAAGTGCGGATCGGCATAGTATCCGGCACGATCCTCAAAAGCAAGTTTCTTGGCTTCCACGAAATAGTGTATGTGTTCAGGCGACCCGAAACCATACGATTTCATGTCGTACGCCTCTAAAATATTGAGCATTTGTAAAGCCGCTATTCCTTGTCCGTTAGGCGGCAGTTCCCAAACATCGTAGCCGCGATAGTTTACGGATACCGGCTCTATCCATTCCGACGAGTAATTTGCCAGGTCGTCATAACTAAGAAAACCGCCCTGCATCTGAATAAAGTCGGCGATGGTACGTGCAATACTGCCTTTGTAAAACTCATCACGGCCTTTCCCCGCAATGAGTTTAAGGGTTGCGGCCAACATCGGATTGCGAAATATATCACCTTTCTTCCATTGCTCACCATTGGGTGCATATGTTTCCTTAATATTAGGGTACATTGTGGAAAAACGCTCTACGGATTGTTTGAATGAAGGAGCAATAACTTCTGTGAGCGGAAAGCCTTCCTCGGCATAACCTATGGCTGGTTGCAAGATCTCAGCCATCGAGAGCTTCCCGAACCTGGCATGTAGCTGAAACCATCCGTCCACACAACCCGGAACGCTTACCGGAAGCGGCCCGTACGACGGAATTTTTTCCATACCTTGATCTTTAAAGTATTGCAATGTAAGGCTCTCAGGTGCAGGACCACTGGCATTGAGGCCGTATAGTCTTCCTGTTCCGGCATCCCAGACAATGGCAAACAAATCACCGCCCACACCGCAACCTGTAGGCTCCATAAGTCCGAGACATGCGTTTACGGCAATAGCAGCATCAGCTGCTGTACCACCTTTCTTCAGTACATCGATGCCTACTTGTGTTGCCAACGGATGCGAAGAGCACACCATTCCATTTTGTGCGATCACTTCGCTACGCGTTGTCCAAGGCTTGCCGCTTCGGCGATCCTGCGCAGTCAGCACAATCATCGTCATAAAAAATAATGCAAATAATATGGTTCGTTTCATGATGGATCAGGAATTAATGAAGTATCTTCTTTTAAATTTTTTCTTTTACTCCTATTATTCTGCAAATATAGTATATTTCATAAACAAAAAAAACATTGGGTTTGTTTGGGGAGACCATGCCTTCTGCAAGTACAAAAAAGTACTTTTTGCCTTGAAATAAATATTATAATGAATATATTAATTTAATTAGTAACTTTGCCAAAGAAGTAAAAATGCTAAATTTAAAATTCTTAAAGATGACACTTGATGATAAATTTAACTCAATATCGACAAGAATAATAACTTCATTTCAGGGAAAAATAAGTCACGGAACAGGCTTTTTTTTTCAGGAAACACAAGACAGAGACCCTAATGTAAAGGAAGGACAATGGAGCCAAATCAGGAATTTATGGCTAATTACCAATAAACATGTTTTATTATCACGAGATAATGAAGGGGACTATCAAGTTCCTGATAGTTTTACATTTCATTATAGAAAAATAAATGGTTCAGCAATAGAATGGTTTCCGGTTACATTAAATAAAGATGAAATAAAAAAACGAGCTAAAATACACATTAACAAGACTGTTGATATCGCTGCAATTGAAATTTTAGATTTACAAACAGAAGTAATAAAGAAACACCAAATTGTTAAAAATTCGGTTATCACCGAAGAAAATTTGCCGGGTAAAAACAAAATCGACATAGAAGTATCAAACGAAACAATCATCCTTGGCTATCCTAAAGGATTTTATGACCAATTGAATTTATTCCCCATCGTAAAATCAGGCATTATAGCATCCAGATGGGGAGCTCATTTTAATGGACACCCTTACTTTTTAATTGATGCAAAGTTATTCCCCGGTTCCTCCGGAAGTCTTGTTATCTCGCGCCCAATAAATCAAGTACTATATCAAGGAAAAATACTTACTTCACAAGAAAAACTTTTCGTATTTCTAGGCGTATATTCAGGCGAACCCTTCAGGCAAAGCCAACCGATCGATTTTGACGACATGACTATCATAAGAAAAGAAGGCTTTAATCTCGGTATAGTTTGGTATTCTTATCTGGTCGTAGAGATTATAAAAGAAGGTAAAAATGTAGGAGAATAATGTCTAAAATATATGAATCATACCACAAAGGAAAAAGTTTACTACCAGACCCAAAAACGCAAAATTGAAGATGGAATGTACCAATCCTTTCTTTAATGAAATAAGTGAACAATTACAAGCAACCTAATTCGTTCCGGCATTGCTTTATGACTGAAAACCAGCATCCGGTTTATTTCCGGCTTCGATAATCTCAACTATTTTTTCATTTTTAATAATTAACATTCCTAGCCGGTCTTCCGTAACCCCTTCGCATAAACGATAACTGTACTGCGGAGTTTCCTCTCTGATGAATGTGCTGAAATACCCAAAACGAATGTTTGCAATAGTGCGAAGTTTGTTAGCTACTTCCATGATATGTGAAGAAACAAGAAACATACTATCGGTAATTTTAGCAAATGCCGAAATAATAGTCAGAGAGGCATCATATGCATCTTTTACATTTGTTCCCCTAAATAATTCATCGAATATAACAACTAATTTTCCTGTTTTGTTGATATTTTCCGCTACAGTCTTTACGCGAAGCACTTCATTGTAGAAATGACTGTAACCTTTGCTGAGACTGTCTGCTATATTGATTGTTGAAAATAGGCCATTGAAAATACTTGTACACATAGAGGAGGCCGCCACCGGAAAACCTAAATGTGCAAGATATATGGACACTCCAAACGCTTTTAAAAAAGTGGACTTACCTGCCATGTTTCCACCTGTTATGAAAAAAAGATTACTTTTCTCGTCAAGCCTGATATCATTGGTAACAGCACTTTTAACAAAGGGATGATATAATCCTGTAATCTTGATTCCTATATTATCCGAAATTTCAGGAATAGTCAATCCGAAGTCTTTCATTGTTTCGGACACTGCACGAAACGCATCTATCTGATAAACAACCGAAATAATCTTCTTCAATGTATCAAATTCACGATAACGAAATATGTGATCAAACCTTTCGTTATTCATAGCGCCAATTTCTTTTTTTGAATTGAAACCAATAATTCTTCGAAGTTCAGTATTACGAATACAGTCGGCAATGAAACAGAATCGTCGCTCCAATAATTTGGGACGTCTTTGTAAAGAATTTTCCGTCACGTTTAAATATAGTTTCTGCAAAAATTCAATAGTATCTTTAATACCGCGCTGTATAACATAATTTTCATTGACCGCGCTTAGTTTATATTTAAGATACTTGTGCCAAGCATTGATTCTCGAAACATGAACAGGTTTATCATTGTTTAAAAACAAATAGGATTCTATAAAATCGAGCAAAAGCTTGTCTATGGAAATCATTAATTTTTCATTACCTAAATAACGAATTAATTCTTGTCTTTCAATTATAGCCTTTGAATCAGTCAACGGTTGTAGAAACATTCTATGTAATTCTTCTTTACCACCAAGAGTAATCGTCCGATCAAATAATTTGAAAACAGATTTTTTCACATCTCTCTGTTCAAAAATTTCCAAATCGGTAAAAGTTTGCTTATCAATTAAAAATGACATAATTAAGAACTATTTGTATTTTTTACTCAATAATTATAGAATCAGATAGGCTTCCTTTTCAAGCCGCCGTTGGCCATGCATACTCATTTTTTTCTTGTCACCACCATGTATATATATTCTCATATCTTTTATTGTTAATCCGTTTATGCGTTGAAATTTACACCGGATTTATCTGAACAAATCCATTAAATAATCCATCTC
>JAITVS010000393.1 GCA_031285685.1 Tannerella sp. | reverse complement strand
GAAATCATTTCTATTAAAAACACATTAGTGCGGAATTTATACAATAATATATTGTATGCTGATTCTATAGAATTTGTTCTTGTTGACCTCAGTGGCAAAAATGACCTTTATGCATGGTTGACCAAAAACTGTGATGAAGCCCTACAATCCGGATACTTGAAATATTATGCAGTTGATGAACCGACTCGTTGGCATGAAGCTATAGCTAAGAACAGGGCGGTTGCCTATACATCGAATGAGATCATTGTACCTGTCGACAGTGGCTTTATTGTTGATGTAGAATGTACTGCGTTTATCCTCAAAACATTCATGGAATGCAAACATGTGGTCGTCCAAATCCATACCCAACAGGGAAAGTGGCATCCGGGTCATTTAGCAATTTTACAGGAGGACTTTGATGTTGCGGGAGGTTATGACGAATCCCTTGAGCCGGTCGGATATCACTCGATGGACTTGTTGAACCGTTTGAAGCACATTGGCCTGAAAAACAGCTTTTACTTTCAAAATGATGTAGATTATTTTGAGAAAAAACCATCTACTTTGACAGGTGGATATACGTATGAGGAATACAACAATACGCTGCATCAAAACTATATCACATCTAAAAGAAATATAGCACAAGGTTGTTTAATTGCCAATGAAAAATCAGATAGTGAAAACATACCTGCATCCCCGACTAAATTGCAAGTAAACCACCAAGCTTCGGAGTGTTTACATAGATTAATAAAACAATTATCCGTACATACCTTTCTGTCGGATCACAAGGATTTACTAAACGGTCAAAGCGGAATAGCCCTCTTGTTGTCTCATTATAGCCGTTATAACCCACAAGATAAAACGGTTCAATATGTTTCGGACAAGTTATTGGATAGTATGGTTGAAGGAATTTCGAAGAACTCAGAATATGAAGTTGTCAGTATCCTAACCTCTCTCTGCTACTTAATAAAAGATGGATTCGTCGAACCGGATACGAGTATTTTTGAACAGGTAGATGATTGGCTTTTTGATGCTGAAAACAGGAAAGATTTTGATGCTGATCTTGGTAAAAAGGTGATAGCAGGCATCTATATGTATTATCGCATACTGTTTAGTGAAGGCGAAGAATCTATCATTTGGAAAGAACGGATGAACGTTTTTTTCAAAACCCTGTCTGCCTTGTTGGCTAATAAAATATATCTTTTCCGTTTTCCGGTATTCGACTGTTTTGATCTGTCGGCGATCTTATACCTCTGTTCCGAATTTGAAAATGATGATCATTTCAAAAATGAAATAGATCTCATATACAAAGATTTGATTCCGGTTATAGAAGTATCTATGCGAGAAGAATTATGTTATACGGATAAATTCCTGTTATCATGGATAGTAAAGGACACAAGGTTAGGCTCATATTGCACTTCTGTTATAGATGCATGGGACTGTGTCACCATAACAGACATCAATCACTTCTTTTTGTATCGTTATCTGTTGGATCTGCAAGTAGCGATCCCCGAATCAATAGAAGAACAATTGATATCCCTCATACAGAACCCAACGCAAATTGATCGGTTACTGTCCTTGTTAACGCCTGCTACCTGCGGACTTGGTAATTACGTGGCCGGTTTCGCATGGGCTGTCATACAATGGAGTATGGAACGTGAACAGAAAGAAATACAATAAATCTCATCACCAAACCATTATGCAAAAAGAAATGCCAACTTTGTCGTTTTGTATTACATGCAAAAACAGGTTTCACCAGATCAGTCAAACGTTACCCCGCAACCTCAGCGACAATGAGGAACTAAAAGATTCTATTGATTTCGTATTGGTTGATTTCGGGAGTACGGATGGGCTTCGGGACTGGATTGTATCCAATTTTATGCATGAAATAGAAAGCGGCTACCTGAAATATTATTATACGGAAGAATTGAAAGAATGGCATGTTTCGGTGGCTAAAAATACGGCGCATATGTTAGCCGATAACCGGATTTTGGTAAATTTGGATTGTGATAACTATACCGGCAGAAACGGCGGAGCATTTGTGATCAATACCATGATGAAGTACGGACCGGATCAGACCATCCTTCATCAGTTCAGCAATCATTTCAAAGACGGCTCTTATGGGCGGATTGCGCTGACAAAGGGAAATTTTCTTTCATTGAGAGGGTATGATGAAAGCCTTATGCCTTCCGGATACGCAGATACGAATCTGCTTCAACGATTCTGGATATCCGGAGGCAATTACATACATTTTCCGGATCGCGCATACAATCAAGCCATATCAAACACCAAAGAAGAAGGGCTCATCAATGTTTCCACTCAAATGAGCTGGAGGGAAATGAATTACCGTAATTTGCAGCAATCCAAAGAAAACATCACTACCGGAAAGTTAATCGCCAATACGGATAAAGAATATATAGGCATTATTGATAATATCTATACATTTGTTGACGATGATTAGATGAGGCAAACGGTTTTAATACTTCGGAAAATAAAAATTCTACATATAATAATTGATGCAAATGAATACCCCATATATATCAGTGATCGTATCCATCTATAATTCGGATAGATACCTGTCACGTTGCCTTGATTCATTAATCAGTCAAAACGGTAATTTTGAATTTATACTTATTGATAATGGTTCTACTGACAAGTCGATAAGCATTATAAGTCACTATCTGGATTTAGATAACAGGATTAAAGTAATTTATCAGCACGATAAAAATAATATTATTTTTAAAAAAGCAGGAATAGAACAGGCAAAGGGTAAATATATTGTCTTTATCGGAGCAAATAATTACCTGACAGACGATTCTTTAGCTGCCATGCACAATTATCTGTCGAAATATGAAGTTGATATAGTAATGGTTAGCTCCATTTTAGGAGATAAATTGCCGGCATATTTGAAACATGGAATCATAAGCGGCAAACAGCTTTTTATCGAAATAATGAAGTCGGGGTTTCATATTCATAATTATACAAACTGCTGTTTGTATAATTTGAAGTGGCTGCAAGACAAACAATTAGTTGGAAATGAAAAGGTGAATGTGCAAAATAATGATTTGTGGGTTCCCCAAGTGTTATTTAATGTAGAGAAAGCCGTTGTTACAGATATGAAATTCTTTCATTATTCCGACATAAAGGAAGCCGGATCGGAATTTATATCTAAAAAACAGCAACTGTACTCAATATTTCGTATAACTGCGAACTATCTTGTACTTTTCAAGTCATGTACGGAAAACGAAAATTGTTTTAAAAGCTGGATATATGTTAAAATACTAGCTTTATATGAAAAAGCTTTTGCTATAGCATGCAGGATAAAGGACGCATCATTTATATTGCCTAAACACCATCTATATAGCTTTTGTCGAATCTACAGAAAATTGGAACCGGAGCCCCGGGATATATGCAGTCTCTATTACAAAAAAGCCCAAAAAAGTTTAAGGGATTATCATCTATGGCGGATAAACTCCAAGCTCCCGGGACTGCCTGTCGGGGATATCGATGAAAAAATTATTATTCTCGTTTATAACAACCCTAAATGGTATAGCCTTTCCTCTATACCATTGGATGACCTTCCTGCAAACATTTACATAACAACTAACCGGGAATATTTCCAAAAAGCCCATGTCGTTATATTCTGTTTGCACACGCTGAACGGTGATCTGGATGGTGATATTGAAAAACAGGCAGGTCAGTTATGGGTAGCGTGGACGCATGAATCGGAGGATACTTTTACATGGTTTAAAAATAAAGACTTTATCGAATTATTTGATATCCGGATGACGCATCATCTGGATTCGGATGTTTTTTTTCCATATATGGAATATGAATACATTGATTTGTTGAGTAAGCAGGTTGATATTCGGAAATCCCAAAACAAGATATGTATGATGGTGTCCAGTACTCATAATCATAGTAAGCGGGTAGAATATTTATCCGAACTGATGAAATACACGGAAATTGATTCGTACGGAAAACTTTATAATAACAAGAGTCTTATGAATGATTACGGCAGAGCATCAAAAATAGAACTGTATGCTAAATATAAGTTTGTTATTGCTTTTGAAAACTCCATCAGTCGTGATTATGTAACTGAAAAATTTTTTGACCCGCTTATTTCCGGATCCGTACCGGTTTACTTGGGGGCTCCGAATGTGCAGGAATTTGCTCCCGGAAATAATTGTTTTGTAGATGTGACTCAATTTTTATCTCCCAGGCATTTGGCTGATTATATCAATGCATGCTATTCGGACGAAAAGTTATATAATAAGCATCACCTATGGAGAAGGGAAGCCTTATTCTCAGGATTTACCTTAAAAGTAGAACCTCTAAAAACGAATTTATTTATCAGATTAAGTAATTTCATTGTAGATAAGTTTACACGGTAGATGATGGCCGTGGTGTAGTATATGACTGCGGCCCAGAGAGCGCCTGCGACAGTTTCCTTGGCTTTCAGTATTTTGTTAACCGATACATATTCCAAAAAATTACGCTTGATCGTTACGCCGTCGCATGCTCCGACCAAATCGATCAGTCCGTTTTCCTGACTTTGACGGTCCCTTCAAAGTCTATCATCTTTCCATGCTTGATATATAGTCTTCTCTTAAAAAAAGCCTAATTCAGTTGATTATCAATAATATAATCTCATATTTGTTTTGAAATAATTGCGGGAATGTTTATCTCTGAGGTATAAATCCTGCAGTTACAGCTATGTTAAAAAACAGTCCATCCCCCATCAGAGCAGTTTCTTTTCGAGTTTGAGTGATCTTCAGGATCAGCGTCATGACCTTTACCGCTTGGCGGATAAGATCAATTGGTCTGCCTTCGAGAAAGCCTTTTCTCCCTTGTATTGTCCGGATAACGGTCGGCCGTCCAAACCGGTGCGTTTAATGTGCGGCCTCCTGATCCTGAAGCGCCTGCGCAATCTGTCGGACGAACCGGTAGTAGAGCAGTGGAGTGAGAATGCATATTACCAGTACTTTTGCGGCTGTCTGCAGTTCACTCCTTCCTTTCCGTGCAATGCGACGGAATTGGTTTACCTCCGTCACCGCATCGGCGAAGAAGGCATTGAGTTGATCCTGTGTGAAAGCATTCGTGTCAATGATGACGATCCGTCGGGTAAGGGAGATGAAACAGCCTTTATCGATTCTACCGTTCAGGAGAAAACATCACGTATCCCACCGATACAAAACTGCATAGGAAAATAATAAAGAAATGCCGGCAGATTTCCTAAAAGGAATCCCTGTCTGTGCGACAAACTTATACCCATACCTTAAAATCCCTCTATCGCGATCAGCGTTTTCGCAATAACCCGAAGAAGTACAAAAAAGCTCTGCGTGCATCTCACCTTTGAGGGCGAAGGTACTGCAGAAGAGGCGCAACTGCGTGACGTACAGCAGATTGCAGGAGAATATTTCGAAATCGGAGACCGCCCTGCACACGGCGTATATGCGCGGAATATACGTGGTCTCACACTCGATAATATCCGCATAGAAACCGCCACGCCGGATTTGTGTCCTGCTGTTATTCTCGACAATGTAGCCGATGCTGCAATTTCGGGACTTACCACACAAGGTAATCCCGACGGGCCTTCGGTGCTCCGCTGCATCAACACAACCGACACGCTGATTACGGCGCCGCGTTTATTGACGCCTGCTGCCGTGTATCTTGCTGTAGAAGGCGAACGTATCGCCGACATAACGCTTGATGGAGGCGATATATCTGGAAAGCCCGGAAAGTAGCCGGTTTTGATCGAGGATCCGCCGAAGAAGCGGCCCGTTTGAGAACATAATGAAGTAAAATAACCCCCAAAAGTTTTTGCCTGACTTTTGGGGGTTATCATTATCAGAAAGCATGACGGTTTTTTTCGTTGCAGTGAAACGTTTATGGGACACTTTGTTAGTTTTTTTGCAAAATTAGTTGACTAAATAGTGAATTTTAATTAAATTTGCCTCCATAATAATAGGGTTTTATATTTGTTTTTTTTGATTTATACTTTAGATGCAGATTTAATTATTTTATTGTTAATGTGTTGCGTTTATTTCATTGTAGTGGATTTTTTTATTTATTTATTAATAAAATATAGTATGTTACAAGTATTACAAAAAGGTGTATACTCTAACTTGAAATTTGATGGACGTTCGAGTACTGGTAATCGTTATTATACAGGTCTTATGAGAATGGAATTTGCCGGTTTTCATGGGGATGAAAAAAAGATCTATATATTAGAGCCGAGTAAGCAATTTACTTCTCTATATCGTCATGACCCTACATATATTATATTGAATTCTATTCCGATCGGTCAAGCGTCTATAGAAATAAAAAAGGCAGTCATTCAACATATCGCTTATTTTGAGGTCGGAATACAGATGACAATTCCAATTATATTGGAGCCATTGCCTGGTGGAAAGGCAAATTATGGTGAGACTAAACATAAAATTAGGCTACATCCGAGAACAAGAAAAGTCATAAGAGTTGAGGGTGTTGAAAAAATTACTATTCATCCATATTCGTATAATATGGAACGCAGTCAATATTATGATATTTATTTGAATTTGGCACATGAGAAACATCATGCTGAAAACACTAATCATTTTATTGGGAAAACTGTAGATTTGAATGGTGAAATAGAAGAAAGAACCAAAATATATTCTGAATATCATGCATATAAAGCAGTTTCGGAACACCATTACTTTAAATATGCATCTGCAGACTATCAAAGTCATGTTTATGATCAATTTGATATATATGAAAGGCAATTCAGTTTAAGAAGATGAATCAGAAAATAACGCAGTCAAATATTATATTGAGAGCGTTTCTCATTGGTTTGCAGTTATTATGCATAGAATCTGTGTGCCAATCCCAATCAAGAGTCACAATAGATGAAGATTTGATTGTTATTAGAGCTTTTAATGCAGGCTCTAATGACTGGTTATATTGGGAAGGAAAAAGATATAATTGCAGTGAATCTCCTTTAAATGCGTTTATCGGATATGACTCTCTATATGCGCCGTGGTTTATACTTTGTGAAAATTCCGGACTTGTCAGGCATGAGAAAAATTATATGACAGTCTGGGAGATTAAAGACAATTGTCTGTATCTATGTGATATAATTATTTCATGCAATGACAATACGCATCCTTCAATAGAGGATTGTATTAAAGGTTTTTCAAGAAAGCTGACTTTCAATGATGCGTTTTTGATTAAAATGATTCCGATAGAAGAGTTGACAAACAGGAAGTTTCAAATAGAATTTCCTGTAGGTATTTATAAATATCCCTTAGGATCAGGATATGTAATCCCTGCTGACTGGTTTGATGGTGCCATTGATATAAAGGAAGAGTCGCCATATTATTTTGCGCCTTATCAACGATTGACATTTAAATCGGGCAAGCTTGTTTCCATTCAAAATCTGATATATTACGATTGGGAAAGCATAAAAGAATCAATCAAAAAAGAAAAAGAGAAAATCAATAAAAACAGACCTCCTTATTTATTTTCTCCAGAATGAAGATCTTTGGTAAGTTTAGCCTCTTCCATGATCACTGCCGCCCAGAGGGCACCTGCGACGGCTTCCTTTGCGTTCAGTATTTTATTGACCGATATGTATTCCAGAAAATTACGTTTGATCGTTACTCCGTCACATGCTCCGACCAGATCGATCAGTCCGTTTTTATTGATGACTAAAAAGGGTTTCAATGCTTCATATCCTTTTTGTGCGACGGGAGCATATTCTTTTTCCTTCAGAATACCTAGGTTGATTCCACGCCGGATAGAGTAGAGGAACATGGCTGTGCCCGAGGCATCAATAAAATTCAGAGGATTGGATCCTTTATCCACAATAAAAAACCATCCGCCTGTCTGTTTGTCCTGAAAATCCCGGATGCCTTTGGCCATATCGGTATATATTTTCAATACCGCATTGTAGTCTTTGTGGGTTTTAGGCAGTACGGCCAACAATTCGGGAACAACTAATGTGTACCATCCCATTCCTTCGCTCCATACTTCCGGTGATAAACCGGTATGCTTGTCGGCCCATTCGGCATCCTCCGGTAGAGTAGTCCAGGCATGCAGTAACAATCCGTTTTTTAATTGCAGATGTTTTGCCGCGGCGATAATGTTGCTGCAAGCCAGATCAAAGCAATACTCTGTTTCTCCGACATATTGTCCGCAACGAATCAGAAACATCTGCATCATGAATACACCATCGATCCACATATTCGGTTTTTTGTTTCCATGCCAGAACTGTCCGTCACTGCTGGGATAGGAATCCACTGCTGCAAGTATCTGCAATGCGGCTTTTTTATACCGTTCGTCTCCCGTACGCTTATAGAGTGTGCAGAAAGCAGACCCGGTCATAAAATTATCCAGATTGGTCAGTGCGTCTCCTTTATAATTCCCGTTTTCGTCTGTGAAATTATCAATATACGCTTTCATATATTCCGTATATTGGCTGTCGCCCGTCAGTTCTCCCATACGGTCCATCGCCTCGAACATATAGCCTTGTACATACGTATAATCTTTCCAGTATGCTTTACGGTAGTCGGGATAACGGGCCATTACCGAACGGGCTATAGCCAGTGAATAAAGCTCGGGTTTACCGCCCGGAATATATTCCAGCCTGGCTTCCGGATCTCCCTGTGAAGTCGTGCGACGGTATCGGGTGGTTGTTTCCTCGGAAATCATCATGGTAACACCGTTTTCTGTTATATATCCGTTCTTATTTGTCGTAGTGACTCTGTTTTGCGCGGTCAAGGAGCTAACAGACAGCCCGGCCAATGGCAGGAATAAGATGATCGTTTTTAAAATAATGTGTTTCATTTGTGTGTGTTTTAAGTGTTACTTCAACCAGATAATAGGATTACGAATCGGCAGATTACGTAATACCTCGTCAACAGCAGGAAAATGTTCCAGCCGGGTCCATGTATCCAGATATTCGTCGTTGTGCAGGTTGATGGCTCCAAACAGAAGGAAAGGTTGTGCAACAGGCCACTCGTCCCAATACATAACATCCTGTTTATAGGGCCATTTGTTTTTATCAACAACATAAGGATATAGAAAGTCAATGCCTTTTTGCATACATTTTCCATCCGGGGTCTCATAAATCCAGAGATTTTGTTCAGGACCGGAGAGTATATGACAAAGCGTAGCCATTGCATCCAGATTGAATATGGAATATCCATATGGTTTGGTCCGGTTTATCTCGCGTGGAAAACTACCGTCTTCCGCCATGTGCTCTGCCAGAAATATGTTTTTGAAACGGTCGGTACAAAATCCGGTCATTTGATCATTGCTTGTATATTTGGCAAAAGCAGCTGCCTGCATGGCCCAACAGGTACCATGGTTGTTTGTCGCGTTCATCTCTTTTATTCCGTACGGATGTGTTGACATCCATTCTAAATACTCCGAAAACCATTTTTTTGTTTCCAACCGGTCGGTTTCCGGCAGTATGCCTGCTTCCTGCATTCTGATGAGCGCTTGAACAACTTCGATCAGATGGATGGTATCTATAATACCTATGCCGCGGCCGGTGGCAATACCTTTAATGGCTTGTGCATAGAGCAGATTGGGATTCATTCTGGTATCTTCATTAATAAACCAGGCACGTATATGTCTGAGAGCCGCTTCTGCATATTTGGTCTCTTTAGTCAGCATATAAGCTGAAGTCAGGTTTCCGACAATCATGCTGAAACGTACCATTGCATGCCGGTGTGCAACAAAATTTTCCGGATTAGTTTCTCCGTCTTTTTGTATATAAGGCCCGTCCGGATTTTCCGGATCCGGCCACCAGTAATCACCTTCCGAAAAGAAATCATGGATACCTCCCGCGGAACGTTCGGCGATAAAAGAAGTTACGGTTACAGGCGCTTCGTTCAACTGTTCCGAGGCCAGTTTTAGTATCTCATTTTTGAGAGTGTCCTGTATGATTTTTTCCTGTTTTCCGGAGTCGGAGCAGGAAAAAATATTTCCCATAAACAGGACTATGATAATGTAGAATAGACTTTTTTTCATGTGTATACAATTATAATATGGCACTGCCGGTTTTTTCTAACTTGTCTTTTTTGAGCAATGCTTCCAGAAAGTAATAATCTGCATATATGATAGGAACATCAACCTCCGAGTTGCTTGGTGCGGCTCCTGTGCTATGCAATAATAGAAATCCCCGGTCAGCATTTAATGTTGCACGATAGTTTTTCGTCAGGTTCTCTAAGATGGTATCTGCCCATTTTTTATATTGGGCTGCGTTGACTTTATCATACATGGACAGTTCATAAAGAGCGCACGCGGAAACGGTTGCCGCGGAAACATCCCTCGGTTCGTTGGGTATATTGGGAGCATTATAGTCCCAATAGGGAATCAGGTCGTCTGGTATGTTTTTATTGACAAACAT
>JAITVS010000369.1 GCA_031285685.1 Tannerella sp. | reverse complement strand
AAATTAGACACTTCTAAGTCCTATCCACTACAAACAGAATATGAAAAAAACAAACGATAAACGCCTAAATATCAAGCATGGAAAGATGATAGACTTTCGAGTGACCGTCAAAGTCAGGATATTTCATAGAAAAGGTGACAAGTCTGGATTGAATATTTTAGAATAATGTATCAATAAATAATCGAAATGAAACGAATAACCACTTTTACCGGATTTTTTCTGCTTTTAAGTTCTGTCATATTTTCACAAACTTATTCAAATCGTGCAGAAGGACATCAATCTCAACCCTATCGGATTCCGGACAATGTCAAAAGAATTGTATTTCTTGGTAATAGCATCACTTATGCCGGAAATTATATTGTCGATATTGAAACGTATCTAAAAATGCGTTACCCGGAAAAGCAATATGAAATTATAAATGTAGGCTTGCCAAGTGAAACCGTTTCAGATCTGTCTGAGACGGGTCATGCCGGCGGACGTTTTCCGCGTCCCGATCTTCATGAACGCCTGGAGAGGGTAATGACTAAAATAAAACCGGATTTGGTTATCGCTACCTATGGAATGAATGATGGTATTTACATGCCGTTTGATGAAGAGCGCTTTCAGAAGTATAAAGATGGGATCAGGTGGTTAGATGATGAGGTGGCAAAATACGGCGCCGGAATAATCTATGTAACTCCCCCTGTTTACGATGAGCGAAAGGGGGAAGCTTATGCTAATGTTCTTGATCTTTATTCAGACTGGCTTTTAAGTTGCCGTTACTCTCTCGGCTGGAATGTGATTGATACACATTGGCCTATGAAAAAATACCTGGAAGACCGGAGGCTTATTGATTCTTCATTCCGGTATGCCGAGGATGGTATCCATCCTGATAAAACAGGTCATTTCATTATGGCCAAACAGATTCTTTTGTATTTGGGTGAACCGGAAATTGCAGAAGCGGATGATATGAAAAGCGCCCTCTCAAAATACAATAACGGAGACGAAGTATATACTCTGATTCAGGAACGCCAGAAGATGATGAAAGATGCCTGGTTGACATATACCGGACATCTGAGGCCGGGAATGAATACGGGTTTGCCGATCGATGAGGCTTTGCAAAAATATCAGGAAATGGAAAAACTGATTAATTTACAGATATCAGGTGAATAGCATAGATTTAGATGAAGAATTCTTCTTCCGGCAGGTTCTGTCTTTATCTGAGAATGGCAGGAACGTTATGCTTATCATGCGAAAATCGCGGGCGGATTATTTGCTTCTTAATGATATAAATACGGATATTTATTATTGAAGCGTAGCCCGATACCAAGCATCAGGAAATTGGGAGTATCAAAATTCTGCAAGCTGTATCCTATATGGATAAATGAGTTTCGGGTAACTTTTATTTTTAAGGCGAGTATCTGGTAAAAAGCTTTTAAATCGCCTCCACCGTGTAACATATTCAGCCCCATGCCCAGATTGACCGAAAAATAGGGCATGACAAATTCCGTACGTCCTGAAATTCCTAATGCTATTTGTTTGTTAAACGCAGGTTTATAGAAATTAGGGCCATTATAGCTGTAGTAGTCATCGGTATAGATGTTTGCACTGCCGTCATAAAATCCGTCTAAAGATAATCCGGCGCGGAACTTATATCCGAGATTGTACATCGGGGCAAAGTTAAATCCGAGTACGGTATAGGCGTCCGGAGATGCAATGTGCTCTTCTCCGAAAGCGACGCCTTTACGGCGCCATGAACCGAATAGTACCAGATCATAACTTATATGACGTGGAAATTCCGGAATAGGAGGCCGGAATGATGATTTCGCAATATAGCGGTTTGGCCTGTTGATGTTATAAATCAGTCCGGCTTTTATACCGACCGTATTCAGTCCTGCATTCGGAAACCGGGTGTTGCCGTTGGAGAAGTGTGTCAATGTAATGCCTGCCGTCAGATCGAATCTACGGGAAAGCATCCAGTTCAGATAAAAATTAGTATTGATATATGCATTTACTTTAGAACCTATGATCGTGTTATAATAGTTATAATTGCGATCATAAGGTTCCCAACCGGCAGATAATCCGAAATTCCACTCATAGTTTAATGATAGTTGGTAGCAAAGGCGCGTGATACGCGCTCCCTGAAATAAATAAAATGCGATGGGTTCTCCTAAGCTTTTCTTCTCACCGAAAGTATAATATGCCAGACCTATCCCCTGATAAGCCCCTCCGAATATCCTGTCGGTATATGTATTTGGGTGTGATTGGAATGAATATTTCAGATGCGTTGAAAATGAGTTTTTTATGGGTTTCCATTTTTCATTTTCCCCTTGTAGAAACGAATGTGACTGGACGATATGACCCGGGCGCGCTTCTATGCCGATTTTGTGTATAAAGTGATGCCGGGGTAAAAAGGATTTGGTGGATGTAAGTGAACTTGTTCCTGAAAAGTCATCAGGTATTATATCTTCCTGAAAAAGGTCGGATGATAGGGTGTCGGCCTTATTTTTCCGTATATTCAAAGTATTCCGATTTTTGGCTAAGGAAGTGTCGGTAAAAAAAAATACTATCACTGAAATTGCAATAGCTTTCCATATCCGTATCTTGTGTTTCATTTTTAATTTAGGAGCCAGTGTTTTTTAGATTTCCAAAAGCCGAAACTTTGATAATGTGAAAGCAAATTACGATAAAAAGCAGGACATGTGCAAGTCTTTCGGTGAAAATTACCGGAATTATGATAATGAATAAAAGATAGTGGTGTTAAATGTCAGAAGATGCGGCTTGTCGGAAATTATGATTTTTTTATTGCTTTTACTGTTTTAAAAATGTATATTTGTAAAATATATTTGTTAGTATAATTTAAAAAAATGGTTTTATGGAAGACGAAGGTAAGAAAAGATTGACGACAGCATCCGGTAATCCTGTTGATAACGATCAGGCATCTGTTACGATGGAAAATCCGGCAATGGTGCTGGTTTCGGATGTACATGTAATGGAAAAGCTGGCTCATTTTGATAGGGAGAGAATTCCCGAACGTGTTGTTCATGCAAAAGGAGCCGGAGCATTTGGTTATTTTGAAGTAACACACGATGTTACAAAATACACTTGTGCTGATTTTTTATCGAAAATCGGAAAGAAGACGGATATGCTGGTTCGTTTTTCTACCGTAGGCGGCGAAAAAGGATCGGCTGATACCCTGCGCGATCCACGTGGATTTGCCCTCAAATTCTATACGGATCAGGGCAACTATGATATGGTTGGTAACAATACGCCTACATTTTTTATTCGTGATGCGATTAAGTTTCCGGACTTTATTCATACTCAAAAAAGAAGTGTGGCTTCTAATTTGAAGGATGCCAGTATGTTCTGGGATTTTCTGTCACTTACTCCGGAGAGTGTGCATCAGGTAACCATTTTATTCTCGGACAGGGGAACACCTGATGGTTTTCGTCATATGCATGGCTTTTCGAGTCATACGTACATGTGGTATAATGAAAAAGGAGAACATTATTGGATCAAATGGCATTTTCTCACGGATCAGGGAATTAAAAATCTCACCAACGAACAGGCTACCGAATTGGCAGGAACAGATCCGGATTATGCTACGCGAGATCTTTTTGAGAGCATAGAAAAAGGTGATTATCCTTCATGGACGGCTTATGTGCAGATCATGTCCCCGGAAGAGGCCAAGAATTATAAATTTGATCCGTTTGATCTTACAAAGGTTTGGTTTCATGCAGACTATCCGCTTATACCGGTAGGAAAATTCGTCCTGAATAAAAATCCTGACAATTATTTTAACCAGATAGAACAGGCTGCTTTTACTCCAAGCAGTTTTGTTCGCGGAATCAGTTCTTCTCCGGATAAGATGCTCCAATGGAGATTGTTTAGCTATCCTGATACTCAAAGACACAGGTTAGGCGTAAACTTTCAGCAGATACCTGTAAATGCTCCTAAATCGCCGGTTCATCATTATCAACGTGACGGTTATATGAATATGCATCATGAGGCAGATCCGAATTATTATCCGAACTCGTTTGACGGTCCTGCTCCTGATGCGAAATATGCAGTACCTCCGATTGACGTGAGTGGAATGGCTGCCCGTCATGAGTTTAAATTGAGTGATATTGATTATCTGCAGGCAGGTGAATTGTATTCGCGTGCGATGTCTGATTATGATCGCACTAATCTGGTGCATAATATTGTTGTTCATCTGAAAAATGCCGCTCAGCGTATTCAATATCGTCAGTGCGCTGTTTTTTATAAAGCACGTCCCGAATACGGGATCCGTGTAGCGGAAGGGCTTGGCCTGGATGTAGAGAGAGTAAAATCTCTGGCGGCAATGACTCAGGAAGAAAGAGTTGAAGCAACAAAGGGATAAGTCAGAATATATTAACTGAGAATCAAAAGGTAGCAGAAAGTGCTGCCTTTTGATTTATACGGATATCGGTTATAAATTGTACTATAGGGTGCGTTATTCCAACTCTTTGTGAATGCCTGTTTTTTTGATAACTTCCGGATTATCTTCTTGTTTATACAGGAATCCTCGAAACATGCCGTCGCTGTTGAATGGCATGGCGATGTTTCCGTCTTTGTCAACGGCAATTAATCCTCCGTTTCCGGCATTTGAATTTAATTCATTGTATATGATGTGATTGGCGGCCTCTTCGATCGATTCGTTGAGGTATTTATAGCGGGCACAAAGATTATATGCAACGACATGGCGGATAAAATATTCTCCATGTCCTGTACATGAAACGGCGCAACTGTTGTTGTCTGCGTATGTTCCGGCGCCTATAACCGGCGAATCGCCGATACGCCCCCATTGCTTTTTCAACATTCCGCTGGTACTTGTTCCGGCATATAAATTTCCATGTTTATCTAAAACAACACATCCTACCGTACCGTTTTTTTCATTTTCTTTTTTCATTTCTTCGATCCATAGCAAAGTTCTGGGTGTTGCAAAGTATAGGTTGTCATCTACCGTTTCAATTCCGTGTTCTTTTGCAAAACGATCGGCTCCTGTACCACTTAACATCACGTGCTGGGTTTCGTTCATTACGGCATAAGCTGCAGTAATCGGATTTTTGATAGTACGGACTCCTGCAACTGCACCGGCGCTTAAATCACTTCCCTGCATAAAGGAGGCGTCTAATTCAAAATAACCTTCCGCAGAAACCGTAGCGCCTTTTCCGGCATTGAATAACGGATTGTTTTCCAGATAACTGACCGCTGCAATAACAGCTTTGCCTCCATCTTCTCCTTTCTCTAAAATGGCCGCTCCGATTTGCAAAGCGGAATCTAGAGCAGAGTGATAGACGGCCGATAGCGCCGGATTGTTTTCGAGAGTGCTGATTGTTCCCGCGCCGCCATGTACTACGATTACATATTCGCGTTTTTGCCCGGATACTGAAATAGAAAGAGAAATCAATAATAGAATAAAAGCGATTGAAATTTTATTTTTCATTGGTATGGATTTAGTGGTAAGCAAGCAAAGATAAATATAAAAAATAATTTCCGGCATGCAGAAAAAAGAATTTTTCAACAGATGCTGTTTCATGTAATGTTTGAATTTAACGTCGTAATCATATCTCCCGAATACCGGAAGACGGTTCCGCTGTGTAGTTTTTGTATTTTGACGGTGCACATTGGAAATGAGTCTTGAAACATTTACTGAAATAGAGGGGGTCTTCAAAACCGACTTTATAGGATATCTCTGAAATTGTAAACTCGTCTTTAAGCAATAGTGCAGCAGCTTCTTTCAGGCGTTTTACTTTGATCAATTCGTTTGGCGAAAATCCGGTTATGCCTTTGATTTTTTTGTAAAATATAGTACGTCGCATGTTTACCAGTTCTGAGAACCTGTCAACGGAGAATCGGCTGTCGGAGTAATTTTCTTCGAGAATTTTCTCTATTTTATTTGCAAAATCCTTATCCTTATCAGTGGATGTGATAAGGGATAAATCGAGTACATGCCCTTTGGAAAAACGTTTCTTCAGTATTTCGCGCTGGTCAATTAGCTTCATGACTCTTGCTACAAGGTATTTCAGGCTGAATGGTTTGGTTATGTACGCATCCGCACCACTCTCTATGCCTTCCAACTGATGTTCTATGGACGAATGTGCCGTTAAAAGGATAATCGGGATATGGCATGTCTGGAATTCACCTTTCAATTGCCGGACAACTTCGAATCCGTCCATTTCAGGCATCATCACGTCGCATATAATCATATCCGGATTTGATTCGATCGCTTTCCGTAACCCTTGCTTTCCGTCTTCGGCCGTGTCGACCATAAAGTATTTACTGAATTCGTCGGTCAGGAAATTACGGATATCCATATTATCGTCGATGATCAGTATTTTGTAGTTTGATAAAGTCGCATCGTCGATGACCGGTATTTCGTTTGTTTCTGTGGCAGAGTCCATAGAAACGCTTATTGTGCTGCGGGCTTTGGTGGTACCAGACTGAGGTGAGGGAATGAAATTTTCACCTTTGTATATCTCATTGGATGTTGAAAATTCCACACTGAAGATGGAACCCCCTTCGGGATTATTTTCGAAATCAATTTTTCCTTTGTGCACTTCCGTAAATTCTTTTACCAGGGATAATCCGACTCCGCTGCCGGCAGAAGAAAAATTGAGTTGCATAAACCGGTTGAACAGCAAGTGCTGTTTTTCTTTCGGGATACCAATCCCATTATCCTTGATTGAAATTTTGCATTTCTTATGTTCGGGATTTATGTCGATGCTTAGTTCTATTCGTCCCTCTTTCGGTGTGAATTTAAAAGCGTTTGAGAGTAGGTTGTAAAGTATTTTATCGACTTTTTTCCGGTCGATATACATAAAGAATGAGTCTCTGTTTGCACTGAATAGATAATCGATGTGTTTCTGACTGGCTATTTCCTGAAAACCGGAATAGATTTCTTTTACGAAATCAACCATGTCGGTTTCTTCCAGGTCGAGCCGTAGTATGTTGTTTTGTATTTTACGGAATTCCAGCAATTGTTCGATCAGCCGGCTAAGGTTTGTCGAGTTACGACTTAAGACATTTATCTGTCTGGCTATTTCCGGAGAAATATTCGTTTGAGTATTCAGATTCTCTACCGCTCCGTTTATCAGGGTCAATGGTGTTCTGAATTCATGTGATATGTTTGTGAAAAAGCGTAGTTTATGGTTTGTCAATTGCTTTTCAACTTCGACGGCGTTATTGAGACGGTTAAAGTTCAATATGATTTTTAATATGACACAAAACAGAACTATTCCCAGAATTGCATAACATATATAAGCGAAAACAGATTCCCACCAAGGGGGGGTGATTGTAATATTGAGTTGTGTTATTTCTTCATTCCATATACCGTCATGGTTTGCACCTTTTACCTTAAAAGTATATTTGCCATGGGGAAGGTTCTTGTATGTTGCAGAATTCAGGTTACTTGTCGGATTCCAGTTTTTATCATACCCTTCAAGCATGTAGGTGTATTTGTTTTTATCCGGATTCCGGAGGTCCAGGGTGGAAAAACCGATTGTAAACGTATTTTGGTGGTAGTTAAGTTTGATTTTGTCGGTATATCCGATATTGTTTTCTGTTCGGTTCAGATGTTCTTTTGTACTTTCGACCTGCAATTCCGTGAGGGTTACGACCGGTGTTTGCCGGGTCGGAAGGAATGCTTTCGGACTGAATACCAAAAGTCCGTCTAAGCAACCCCATAACAGATTGCCGTTACGACATTTTACAAATGAGTTCTCATTGAAGTTATTGCCGTATGTTTCGTCGGAAAAATGATAGGAGGTAAACTCATTATTTTTCTTGTCGAATTTAGAGAGGCCGTTTTCACTGCTTATCCATAAATAGTCTCCGTCTTCGAGTATGCCGGAAACAAAATCATCTGCTAAGCCGTTGTTTGTGGTAAACGTTTCGAATACAGCATCATTTTCGTAGGAGATTTCTTGCAGGCAGTTTAATCCGCCCCCGGCAGTTCCGATCCACAGATGCTTTTCGTTGTCCTCATAGATTATTTTGATATCGTTGTTACTGATACTTCTCGGTCTGTCCGGATCATTTTCGTAAACGATGTAAGCATCCGGATTCTCAATTAATTCTTCCGGGTCAAAACAAACGACCGCATTATTCGTTCCGGCCCATATTTTTCCGTTGCTATCCTGATACAGGCAACGAACATTTCTTCTGGCATTCCTTTCCTGGATAAAATGCCTGAATGTAGGTTTGCCATTACCGTCTTCACAGACAAGATCTATTCCGCCACCGAACGATGCAATCCAGACCCTGTTTTTCGAATCGATGATGATATGGAAAATAAAATCATGATTCAATGAAGTTGAATCTGTTCGGGAATGTGTGTAATGTGCAATTTCGTTTAAAGTTCTTGTATCGAAGATATATAACCCGTTTCCTTTTGTACCGATCCACATGCGGTGATTTTTATCTTCTACCAGGGAATACGGATTTATGTGTTCGCTGATACATTTATTATTTGTCAGTTTGCTGTCGTAAATATATAAACTCCTGTTTTTGGTTCCAACCCAAATGTTGTCATAGGAATCTTCAAATATCGTTCGGACGTTGTTGCTTTTCCCGACAAGTGTTTCTTTTTCCGGACGAACGATCCGGATATAATCAGGTGTTGTTGTAGCACGGATAATACCGGCATATTCACTGCCGATCCACATGTTACCATTTCGATCTTCCGTGATGGAGAGCAAAAAGTCGGATGCAAGGCTATTTTTATCTGTCGTATTCCTGTAGCTTGTCAGTACATCGGCTCTCGGATCATAGCAGAATAATCCGTTTCCGTAGGTCGCGATCCATATCAGGTCTCTTGAATCATGATAGAAGAAAAAACGTTCCAGATCGATTGTATTTGTAAGATCTTCGGAAATCAGCCTCATTTGTTTGACATGGTGTGTTTCCTGATTATAATACCATGCTATTCCCGACAGGTTGTAGAGCCATATTCCGTTGTTTTTATCGGTGATCATGCGCATTTCTCCCGTAAGTTTCGGATCGAGCGCCCAGGAAGGTTTGTCAAACCGGTTATTATAAACATTGAATGTGAAAACGCCGGAAGAGAGGGAAACAAGCAAAATTTCGCTGTTTGTCAGCTTCGTTGTTGAAACAAAAATAGTTTCTTTTTCATAATTGATTTGTTCGAAATCGCCTGATTTTATATTATAAACAAATATCTGGGAACTATTTGTCGTAAAATAAATTTTTCCGTTAAGTTCCGTCGCATCCGTAAAAGTGAAAAGCGTTTGATTCGTATAATAGGATTCGATATCATCGTTTTCCGATATTTTATATAGGCCGGATGTGCCTCCCAGCCATATAAATCCCTGGGAGTCTTCATACAGGAAATTGCAACATCTTACAGGATTCTGCAGTTCCGTTAAGAAATAGTTTCCGGAGAAATCGAAATTTTCTTTTTTGCGGATTCGCATCGCTCCTGCATGATCTCTCCATAGCCATATATCTCCGTTGCCGGCTTCGTGATAATTGGAAAAATGAACCAACCTGTCGTTTATTTTTTCAGGAACGAAATTATAGAAAGAATCGGTTGCCGGGTTATAGCAGCTGAATTCTTCTTTGTAAGTTTTAATCCAGATGTATCCGTCACGGTCAACGTACATATCTTTTATGCGTAAATCAGGAAGTGAGTTCGGATTATTCGGTTGAGGACGATATGACAAGGTTTTGTATCCGTCATACCGGATTAATCCGTCTAAAGTTCCTGCCCATATAAAACCTTTCCGGTCTTCTACAATCGCCCTGACCGTATTTTGTGAAAGTCCGCTTTGCGAGCTTATATGAGAAAAATTTACATCCTGCGCTTTACAAAGAAAAGAAAGCGCAAAAAAATATATTAAAACAATTTTTTGTATAAATTTATTAAAACACATGAGTTGGTTTCGGGTAATAGTAATGTTGGGCAAATATAATCATATAATATAGAAAATGGTACGGAATTATGTAAAATTAAGCGTTTAAGGACGCTTTTCCATGTTAACGGACGAAAAACCATATATCCCGGTTGTTAATCATACTAATTTCGCAGTGCTTATTTAATAACATTATTAATAAAATAAAAGTGAAACTTATGGATCTATTAACAAGAAAAGCAAAACGTTTTACGACAGTATTATGTTTCATGCTGTTTTCGTCGCTGACATTTGTAATGTCTGCACAGGAAAAAACTATTCAGGGGACTGTTGTGGATGAAACCAATGAACCCGTGGCCGGCGCTTCGGTAGTTGTTAAAGGAACAACCAACGGGATTGTAACAGGTTTGGATGGTGAATTCTCTCTTAAAGTGAAAGACGACGATGTGTTGGTTATCTCCTATATCGGATATAGCGAACAGTCGGTTTCTATTAACGGCAGGACGAGTATCCGGATTGTCCTGACAGAAGATACGCAGCTTCTGGAAGAAGTCGTGGTAGTTGGTTACGGTACGCAGAAAAAATCGGATGTTACGGGAGCGATGGTCAGTGTGGGTGCGCAGGAGTTGAAGGCCCGTCCGACAGCCAATGTCTTTGAGGCATTACAGGGGCGTGCGGCCGGTGTGGATGTCCGTACGAGCGACCGTCCGGGTGAAATGGGCGATGTGTTTATCCGTGGTATCCGCTCTCTGACGGCTTCCAGCTCGCCGCTTTATGTGGTCGACGGTGTGCCGTTGAATGGTACAGTGGGTAAAACCTACGAAGAAAACCTTGATAATGCGGCGCCCAGAGGTGGTACATTGGAATCGTTGAATCCATCTGATATTGAATCCGTAGAAATCCTGAAAGATGCTTCCGCTACGGCTATTTACGGTTCGCGCGGGGCGAATGGTGTTGTGCTTATTACGACGAAAAGAGGAAAAGAAGGACGTTTTACGATGAGCTATAACGGTTCGCTTTCTACCGATCAGATTAAAGACCGTAACACGTGGATGTCGGCAGGCGAATATCTGGAATGGCGCCGTTGGGCTTATTATTACAGAGATCCAAAGATCTATCCAAGGGGTGATCAACCGACTATGGAGAATGATAAAGCAATCTTCAACGGTAATAACGACCCTTATGCATGGAATAATATTATGAAAGGCTGGGCAGGTGGAACATGGGACGGTTCTAAAGTTTACACTACGGACTGGACTGATTTTGTTACCCAGACAGGTATTACTACCGAACACACGATCAGCGGTTCGGGAGGAAATGAAAGAAGCCAGTCTTATGTGTCATTCGGCTGGTTGAGTAATGAAGGGACAATCAAAGGACAGGATTACAATCGCTATACGGCTAAAGTAAGTAATGACCTGAAACCGACGGACTGGTTGTCCTTAGGCGCTACAATCAACGCGACTTACAGTATCCAGAATTACGGTATGTCTAACGACGGCGGAACAACCTCCGGTCCCCGGAGCGCTTATGCTGCGGCGACAAGAAACCTGCCTTATGCTGTGGCTTACGATGATAACGGAAACCGTATTGAATATCCGGGCGCCGATTCCAAGATCAAGACGGTGGTTGACGAATGGCAATATTCAACGGATGAACGTAAAGTGTTCCGCGCGTTAGGTAGTTTTTATGCACAATTAAATATCGGAAAAATATGGGAGCCGCTGGAAGGACTTTCTTACAAGATTAATTTTGGACCTGATTTCCGTTATTACCGCCGTGGCTTATTCAACGATGCGGAAAGTGTAAACCGTGAGGGTGTAAACTTTGCTTCCCTGACTAAGAGTACGGACTTTTCCTGGACTTTGGATAATCTTGTTTATTACAACAGAAGTATCGGAGTGCATGATTTCGGCGTTACGCTTCTGCAAACAGCCACAAAATATGAATATGAATCCAACCTGATGAGTGCCGAAGGTATTCCGTTAGCAAGTTCATTGTGGAATGCGCTGACTACTATGAATGTAAGTTCGCTTAAGAGTTGGAGTTCTTCCTTGACTGAAAAACAGTTGCTCTCGTATATGGCACGTGTGAATTATACCTATAATAACCGCTATATGTTGACGGCTTCGGTACGTCGCGATGGCGCTTCCCAGTTGGCGGAAGGTCATAAATGGGCGACTTTCCCTTCCATGGCGCTGGGCTGGCGTATCGACCAGGAAGATTTCATGAGTGATGTCTCCTGGCTGAATCAGTTGAAACTGCGTTTGGGTTATGGCGTTACAGGTAATTCCGCAATTGACCCTTACCAGACGAAAGGTTCTATTGTCAGTCTGTTTTATCCGTTCGGCAGTTCGGCCAATGCAGGTTACGTAGGTTCCGAGTCGCTGATTAAGGATGGTTCCGTAGCTTTGGCTAATCAGAACTTAGGTTGGGAAAAAACAAAACAGTGGAATGCCGGTGTTGATTTCAACTTCCTGAATGGGCGTATCAGTGGTATTTTTGATATTTATACTTCCCGTACTGAAGATTTGCTGATGAAGCAAACGATTCCGTCGTTGACCGGTTATACAACTACTTATAACAACATCGGTGAGACTAAAAATTTCGGTTATGATTTAACATTGAACCTGATCCCTGTCAGGACAAACGATTTTGAATGGAGTATCGGTTTGAATGTGGCATACACTAAAAATGAAATTGTTTCCCTTGCCAACGGAAAGGAAGATGATATTGCCAACAACTGGTTTATCGGCCAGTCTACCGGTGTGATATATGGCTATAAATCGGCAGGTCTCTGGAAGGAAGAGGACGCGGCGCTTATGGCTGAATACAATGCGAACGGACATAATTTCCAGGCAGGTATGACAAGGCCGGTAGATCAGAACGGCGATAAAAAGATCGATCCGAATGATGATCGTACAATTATTGGTCACACTGATCCGCGCTGGACGGTAGGTCTTACTTCCAACCTTCGTTACAAAGGCTGGGATCTTGGCATTCAGATATACGGACGTATGGATTATACATATAGCACCGGCGGTATTTGGGTAGGCGGACGTTACAATGTACGCAGTTATGACTATTATAACGAGAACAATAAGAATGCCGAATATCAGAAGCCTATTTTTGATGAAGGAGGTATAGATACTTACTACAGCATCTTGGGTTATAAGGATGGTTCATATCTGAAGATACGCAATATCTCTTTAGGCTATACATTCCCGAATAAACTATTGAAAAGTACAGGTTTGTCAAACCTGAGAATGTACGCGCAATGTAAGAATCCCGGTATGATATTCAGTAAGATTGACTTTATGGATATGGATACTTACAGTAATACCTACAATACGGGATTTACATTTGGCCTGAATGTATCATTTTGATAACATTTATGCGAGTTCCATTTTATTATCGTGTTAAAAATAAATTATATATATATGAAACTGAATAAAAATATAATAACAGGTATGATAGCAGGCGCTCTGGCTATTCCTGCGATCACCTCGTGCAGTGATTTTCTGGACGAAACCTTGACTACACAACAGAATACGGACTATTTCAATACCAATGAAGGCGTAGAATCCATGATGACGGGTATTTATTACAATTTGCGTTATCATTTCTCGTTTGAGTGGGCTTTTTCAACCACCAATTATGGTACGGATGAGTTCATTGTCGGAGGTGATGGTTCCAATGCCATGTGGAATTCCTACATCTCCAGTTTGAATCCGGAAGTTCCGGAGGTGAATATAAATACGACACATGCGTATGATATCTGGAATAATATGTATATCGGCATCTCTACAGCCAATACGTTGATTCAGAAGTGTGAAAACTATACAGGTTCCATGAAGGATGAAGCTCTGGGAACAGCGTATTTTATGAGAGGATTTAATTATTTTAAGTTAGTCAGTCAGTATGGCGGCGTACCACTTAAATTAACGCCTTCCACTACGGTAGAACTGGAGTTTGCACGTGCTTCTGCTCAGGAAGTAATAGAGCAGGTGTTGTCCGATTTGCAGGAAGCTTATGCTAAATTGCCTTCAACGGAGGCGATGGAAGGTAAGCTGACCAAAGCGGCTGCAGCTCATTTTCTGGCGAAGGCCTACCTGTGGCGTGCTTCCGAAATCAACGACAGCTGGAATTCCGGAACCAGAAGCGCAGATCTGGATAATGTCATCAGATATGCATCCGAAGTGATTATCGCTCATCCGTTGGCTAATAATTATCGTGACCTTTGGGCGTATACCGAACCGGATGGCGCCAATGAAAAACTTTCGGAAATCGTATTGGCTGCCCAGTTTACTTCAGCGGATGCTACACAAGGATCGTATGGAAATCAGCAACATTTGTATTTCCTGAATATCTACCGTGACCTGCCGGGTATGGCGCGCGATATATCCGGCGGACGTGAATATCAGCGTTTACGTACAACTTACTATACCTATAATGTGTATAATCACCTGGATGATTCGCGCTTATGGAAATCTTTCCGTACGAAATTCAACTGTACCCAAGCCTCGACTGCCGGGACCAATGCTACTTATGTAGCAGGCGACCGGGGACTGATGTATGTGTTGAACAAACCGGGAGATACGCGTTTTCCGGAAATATGGAATAAGGAAACATTCAAAGACAGCGAAACAGATAAATTGGTACCTACCGTATTCGCCCTTTATCCACAGGGAAGTAGCAACACCACTAATCCGATGGAAGTCGATACTTACCTGAAATATTATGCTCCTTTAAGTAAGTATTTTGATGGGTCGCGTAAAACCGTATCGCAGGAAGCCGGTTACCGTGATGGTATACTGGCGCGTTCCGCCGAAGATTACCTGTTTATTGCCGAAGCTTATATCCGTAAAGGTGAATATGCCCGGGCAGTAGAATATATTAATCCATTGCGTCTTCGCGCCCAATGGAAAGCCGGTGAAGATCGTGCGGATTATATTGACGGTGGTGCTGCATGGAATGAGAATGCGTTGGGTTGGTCTGTTTATCAGGCTGTAGCCGGAAAGGGTACATTCTGTGACCGCAATTCTTATTATGAATCGAATAATGTATCGTCCGGCTCGTTGAATTCACAGGGTTCCGACTTGCTTGTTACCGATATTACTTCGGTCAGCAATCTGCCGGAAGAAGATCAGGTCATTTGTCAGAAATTGGGTAGCGGTTCTGCTTATGATGTGGCGATGTGCTTCCTGTTGAATGAGAAGACACGTGAATTCTGCGGAGAGTTCTATCGTTGGGAAGATCTGGCGCGTACCCAGACATTAGTAGCCCGTGCCAAAGCGTTCAATAAGGATGCGGCTCCCAATATACAGTCTTACCATTGTCTGCGTCCGATTCCTCAGACATTCCTGGATGTGATACAAAAAGACGGAAAAGCCCTGACTGCAGCCGAAAAGAAAGCAATGCAGAACCCGGGTTATTAATAGTGTTTTCCATAAGTGAGGCTGTGTTTTTCAGGACACAGCCTCTTCCGGATTTTTTATTAAAAATTTGCAAACAGCTAATAATCTTATAATAATGAAAATCAAAACAAGTATAACTGCCTTATTTTTAACTATTTCTATATTTTTAAATTGTCAACTGTTTGCCAAACAGGGCGCGGATACGATTAATGATTCGAATACCCCATTGCATTTGCTTTCGCCGGACTATAAGATTCCGTATAGAGAGTGGACCGGCAGCGAGATAAAAGAAGTGCTCGACAGGGTTTTTCTGTTTCTGGAAAAGGAAACGCCGACTCTTGTCATTGATACAAAGACAAAAAAAGAAATTACCGATTATAGTCGGATTAACGAAGACTCCCGTTTAGAAAGCGGTGCTTTCAGACTTACTACTTATGAATGGGGAGTTACTTATTCCGCGATGCTTGAAGTTGCAAAAGCTACGGATGATAAGCGTTATGAGCAATATACCGGCGATCGTCTGAAGTTCTTGTCGGAAATGGCTCCGCATTTTCGCCGGCTTTATGAAGAGTCCGGTGTAGTAGACCATCGTATGCGTCAGGTTATTACACCGCATGCATTGGATGATGCCGGAGCGATCTGCGCGGCTATGATTAAGTATCAGCGGGAAAATAAAGATGTGAATTTGAAGGGTTTGATTAACAGCTATATGGATTATATCATGAATAAGGAATACCGTCTCAGTGACGGTACTTTTGCGCGTAAGCGTCCGCAAATGAATACGTTATGGCTCGATGATATGTATATGAGCATACCGGCAATTGCGCAAATGGGCAAATTTACAGGTGAACAAAAATATTACGACGAAGCCGTTAAACAGATTCTTCAATTTTCAGAGCGGATGTTTGTGCAAGAGAAAGGTTTATATATGCATGGATGGGTTGAGGGCGAAGAATATCATCCGGCGTTTCATTGGGGGCGTGCCAATGGTTGGGCTTTGCTGACCATGACCGAAGTGCTGGATGTGTTGCCGGAAGAGCATTCCGGACGAGAGAAGGTGCTGGCTCAGTATAAGGCGCATGTAAGAGGTCTGATGGCCTGCCAGTCGAGCGAGGGTTTCTGGCACCAGTTATTAGACCGGAACGATTCTTACCTGGAAACATCGGCTACGGCGATTTTCGTGTATTGTATTGCCCGCGGCATCAATAAAGGGTGGCTTGATGTGGTTTCGTTTGCCCCGGCAGCTCAGTTGGGTTGGAGCGCCGTATCTACAAAAGTAAATGGAAAAGGGCAGGTTGAAGGAGTCTGTGTTGGAACGGGTATGGCTTTCGACCCCGCGTTTTATTATTACCGTCCGATAAATATATTTGCAGCTCACGGGTATGGTCCTGTTCTGATGGCCGGAGCTGAAATGACAAACCTGATCAATCACTTTTATCCCCGGATGAATGATAGTGCGATTCAATACTATAAAGTAGCGCCAAAATCAAAAATGCCGATATTTGGAGTAGACGGTCAGGAATTTAATTAAAAAATAGTTTGAGGCAAGATATTTTTTGCCTTGCTATTTTGATCATACCAAAAATGAAAGAGCAACTATGTCTTGATAGTGTTCTTTCATTTTTTTACTGTGTCATTTGCGCTTTCCATCATTTTCACTATCTTTGGTGGGTTCTATCCTTAAATTATATCAATGAAAATAATTAAATTATCAAAAGCAAAAGTAGTTGTCTTCGTTGTGGGAGTTCTGCTTATTACCCTGGCAAATGAGTCTAAGGCGCAAATCGGCAAACGTTTTCCTGCGGAAATGTCAGTTTATACCGATTCGGTAACGGGAGTATTGGTGAAAGTGCTGACTAATCATCCGGAATACAGCGATAACCGCATTTATCAGACGCATCCGCAATGGACCTATGATAATCGGTATATCGCTTTTCGCTCCCAGCGAACAGGAAGTGGGCAGTTGTTTTTTGTGCATGAAACAAGCGGAGAAATTGTTCAGATAACCGATGGCGAAAGAAACGGCGAATATAATCTTTCACGCAAAAAAGGGTTATTGTATTTTGTGCGGAGGTTTGAAGATAAGCCGGCACAGATTATAGAACTTGACTTTGACCGTGTACTTGCTGATAGTGAAAAAGGTAAGATGAAACGTTATCCGGATTACGAACGTGTTGTCACTGAATGGCCTGATTCACTCAGGGTATCGGGAGGTATGGGGCTTGATGTGGAAGAAGATCTTTTGTATGTGGGAGTTACTCCGCCTTATGATACGCTGACATGGGTAAATCCGATTGACGACTCCGGTCATCGGATAAAAAATCATCCGGGAGGAATCCGTACGGTGAATGTAAATACCGGAGAAATAAAACCGGGTTTTAATGTCGACTTCACGATGGGTCATGTACAGGCAAGTCCGTTTGTGCCTCGTGAAATTGTATTTTGCCATGAAACCGGAGGAGATTCTCCGCAACGTATGTGGTTTGGCGATATGGAAACAAACACGTATCGTCCGCTTTATATCGAATCGGATTATGAATGGGTAACCCATGAAACGGTAGCGGATGCAGACCATGTCTATTTTAATGTTCTGTCCCATCTGGAACGACTTAAAAAGAAGCCTTCGGGTATATTTTCCGTTAATTTACGTAATGGAAATGTTCGCGTACTCGGACAAGTGCTGACCAATGATGTCAACTCCGAACTCAGAAGTATACCTGCGCGAACAAATAGCTTTTGGCATTGTAACGGATCGCAGGACGGACAATGGGCGGTAGGGGATGATTTTACCGGAAACATTACATTGATTAATGTCAAAACAGGACAGATGCATTTGCTCACTACCGGACATGTAATGAAGCCCGATCATACGCATCCTTATTTCAGTACGGATAATAAAAGAGTATTGATCCAATCCGGGAAACTGTCAAGCGGCGAGCGTCTTGCCATTATGGTGATTGATATTCCCGAATCTTTTAAATGAGACAGATATTGTGAGGCAATAAGTTTAAAGTTGCATTCTCTTTTTATATTTGCCGGGAGTTTCGCCGGTTATTTTTGTGAAAAGCCGATTGAAATAGGAGATATTATCAAAGCCTAAACCGTAAGCAATGTCTTTGATATTTGTATCATTAATTAAAATTCTTAATTGGGCGGTCTCTATTTTCTTTTGGTTGATGTATTTTCCGGGCGTGCAATTCATTTCCTTTTTAAAAAGCCGTATAAAGTGATCTTTTGTGAGAAAACATATTTCTGCCAGATCTTCTATATCTATTGGATGATCCATGTTTTTATGGATGTGTTGAAGGCTTTTTAGGATACGTTCTTCTATTTGTTCGTTTTTAAAAACCGCCTTGGCCAGAAAACGTGAAATGATCTGTTCTATGATCCCTAACGTTTCCATTTCGAAAGCGATAGGGCTTTTTTGTTGAAGCGCCATATTATAAGCAACCGTAGCCGAATTGTCGTATGAATCCGGATCGTAATACTGTAATTCTCTTCCCGGATTGATGGCTATTAATCTTTTTATCAATTGAATATCTAAAGGATTAGCTTCGACTTCTACCGGAAAGTTTATCAAGTCGAAAATGCTGATTTGTTTTTTCGAATCTTCGTAAAGATGAATATAATACAATTCCAGAATATCGTTGCATTCGTAAGCGTGTGTGATGTATGAAGGAGTTAGATAAAGATGATCTTTTTTTAATTCGTATACACCGTCTTCACGTATGATTTTGGCAGAACCATTCTTAACATAATGGATTCTGACAAAAGGGCTATGTACATTTTTCCAGTTCCAGTCTGCATTGTGATAGGCATAGCCTGTATTCAATAATATGAAATCTCTTTTAAGATCTTCTTTGTTCATTTACAGGTGAATTTTGAGGTAAAGATATAAATGATGTCGATAAAATGCAATTTTATATCGGAAACTATATATAATTATGTTATATATAAAAAGAGATAGGGCCCTGTTCCGATGTGTCTCATAAGTATCACTAAATATGTGTGTATGTGTACGGGATGAATAATCCGCGACCTTTTATGGAGTGTTGTTTGCAGTGCCTGGTGTATGCCCGGTTTGATACTGTTGGTTTTATAAATATGAAATGCTCTATTGTGAAGTTGTAAAGATTTTAATAAAAATATTGTAGATATATGTAGTATTTATAGTATTCTCATACTAAATTTTTAAATTAAATGAAGTAATTGAATGTAAATACTTGAATATGAGTGTAAAGTGTGATAGTTATTCAAGGGTATGGAGGTTGTGAAATTTGCTTGGTAGGCCTGATTTATTATAATAAACATTGTGAAATATCAAGTATTTTATATGTTATTAATAATTTTACTTTCTGATTCTTGAAAAATTGTAAAAAAATATTTTAAAAAAATTGCAAGAATATAAAATATGCATCGTATTTGCATACGAATTGTTTAAGTTAAATGAAATATGCAACTACAAACGTTTAAATATCAGGGTGAAAAAGAGCAACTGCTTAAAGAAGTGAAGACCATAGAAATTGATGGAGAAATATGGTTTGTTGCAATGGATGTATGTAAAGCATTAGAAATTTCAAACATTGCAGATGCGGTTAGTCGTCTTGATTATGATGAAAGGCTGACTTCGGTATTGCCGATATCAGGTCAAAGTAGAAATGTGAATTTAATTAATGAAAGTGGGCTTTGTACATTAGTTTTTAAAAGTAGAAAGCCTTTAGCCCATCAGTTTAGAAAATGGATAACAAGAGAGGTTATACCCTCCATGAGGACAAGGAGTGATAATAGTTAAAAACAAGTGAAGATTATATTTTAAAAAAATAAACCAGAAGAGCACATTGGTCATAAAAACATCTTTTTCATAATAGTTTGGTGAAAGGTAAAAAGGTTGTTTATCGGAAGAGAGAGAATTATCCAATTCTCTCTCTTTAAGTGTGTCGTACATAGTTCATTTTGAATGAACTATGTAGAGAGGTATTTGTTTGCAGAATGAAGCGTAATGAAACTACTCTTTCTTTATTGTCCGCTAAGCAAATCCGAAGGTTTTGAATCATCATTATTTATAGATAAATGAGGGTTAGATTTCTGACTATTTGCTACCTTTGCTCGACAAAGACTCTGGAAAATGAATAAATCAACCTATCACATCTCTCAGATGGATTGTCCGTCTGAAGAGAATCTTATAAGAATGAAATTAGCAGATGTTAAAAGTATTTCTTCAATGGATTTTCATTTAGCTGACCGGACTCTATATGTATTCCATGAGGGTGATAATGAAGAAATAACAAAGGTGCTCTTATCCCTCAATCTTGGCGCTGCATTAAGAGAGGAAAAAAAAGAAACCGCTTTTGTGAACATCCAAGACCCTTCCAAACAACGGAAAGTTTTGTGGGTTGTACTTGCTATAAACTTTGGTTTTTTTCTTATTGAAATGACGACCGGTATTCTCTCCAAATCGATGGGACTGGTTGCGGATAGTCTTGATATGCTGGCAGATGCTCTTGTGTATGGAATGAGTTTGATGGCCGTCGGCGCAACCGTTGCAAAAAAGAAAAAGGTAGCCCTGTTCAGTGGTTTATTACAGATTTTACTTGCTGTTTTAGGTTTTTCGGAGGTAATAAGGCGTTTTATGGGATTAGAAATAATGCCTGAATTTAGGACAATGATAATTATTTCATTACTTGCATTAGTTGCTAATACAACTTGTTTGTGGCTTTTGCAAAGAACAAAAAGTAAAGATGCCCATATCCGGGCAAGTGTTATTTTTTCTGCAAATGATGTAATAATCAATATCGGAGTTATTATTGCCGCTCTTTTCGTCTGGTGGTTTAATAGTAATATCCCTGATTTAATAATAGGAATAATCGTATTTCTGGTTGTTATTCGGGGAGCTGTCCGTATATTAAAACTTACAAAATAAAGACGATTCGGGGAAAGCCACCGTCACGTTTTATTGTTCGGACATCAATACCGAATTTATCGGAAAAATTGAAGGAGTTGATGGCTTAGGCTTAATCGGTTCCGAGGATTGTGAGTTTAGAGTTATACGATTTTAAATCAGCGGTTTCCTGTCTTTTGGGCAAGTATTGTTCTTACTTCTTCTGCGGTAGGGTGTATAGCTAACAGGGTTCCGTCGGCATCAACCAAAAACGTTTTACCACCGGCATTTCCGACGCCGTATAATTCCCATATTTTTCCGGCATCATTGAGTTCGACCAGGTTCAACCACGGATATTTATCGTTTGCGATAGCCTTTTCCATTGCTGTCGTATTGTTTCTTTCACGAGCTACCCCTACGATGGTGAAACCTTTGTCCTTATATTCTTCATAGACGGGAATCATACTGACCGAGGTACGTCTGCATGGTCCGCACCAGGATGCCCATAAATCGATAAGGGCTATTTTTCCGTTTATCTGTTCGGACAGTTTGACGGGGTTTCCTTTCAAATCGGGTGCTGTGAAGTCGATATACTTACCGCCGATTTTGATATCCATGCTGGTTATCAGATTGCTTATGTCATTCGAGAGCGGATGACCGGGATATTTATCGCTGTAATACGACATGAATGTTTCTATATAAACCGGGAGCTGTTTTTCGTCGCCGGACATTTTTGCCTGATAAATCAAGTCATTCAGGAAATAATAGCCAACCATATTCGTCTGTTCTCTTGTGTACTTTAAGATGTATTCCTGTCGTTCTTTGGCTAATTTTCGTATCTGATCGTCGATCGCTTTACCTTCTTCCGTATATACCGTCCCGGTATCTTCCATTTCTTTGCGTTTTCCGTATAATTGATTTCTGTCCTCATCTGTTTCCGCTGCGTTTACCTCATCGATCCATTGTTTATGCGCCTCACTATATAAGCGACCTTCCTTGTTTAATTGATCATATTTATTGTACAGACTATTGAAGTTGAATATACTGTCAAGTACATTGTTCATACGTGAAAGCTCTTTGTTAAGAGTTCCTTCTGTATCTATAATGGAATGAGGGGTATTTTCAATAGGAAATAGCGTGAAATCTAATCGGCCGTTTTCCGCAATGAAATAGGTGGGCCTCCAGCCTCCATCCATATACTCATCCCAAAAAAATAGTTCATAAAAATCATTTACATCCGTATTAAGTACATATCTGAATTTTCCATCATGGATAGGGATGGATATAAACGGATTAACACGGAAATCTTCTCTCTTCCGGATCAGGATCAACCGGCTGCTATAGGGGCGGTCAACTGTCCGGCCTTCAATAACACATGTTATTTTTGATTTTTTTTCGGAAGGTGTAAGGTCGATGTCTTTAAAATGAATGTCGCCTTCATTATTTCCTTCATAGAAACTGATTAGTTTCTCCGAATCATCGATCGGTTCAAATATCATGGTGACTTTTTTGTTCCAGGAATCAGGCATGTAAACTTCTTTATCAAACTCAAAATCGGGCGAACCTGTTAACCGGTATGTCTTACCGGTCGTTTCCCCTGTAACATATGCCTGAGAGGATAGACGTATCCAATTATTGGGACGATTATACACTTCCGCATGAAGAACCAATGCCGTATCTGTTGTTTCTATGCGATAGATTTCCATCAGATCCGTATTTGATGAACCGATAACAGGATAATCGATGACTTTGTCTTTAGATGGGGTGCTACAAGATGCTCCCGATAAAATGATAAGGAGAAATAATAGTTTGTTTTTCATGTTTTAAAAATTTGTTTATATGAAACGAAGCATGTAAACCCTGTTTACGCTGAAGGCGATGAATAAAACTTACTGCGAGTTCCATGCCTACCTTTAAAATATTTATTCGTATGAAAATATAAAGATAATATCTTTTTTATATTCAGGTGTTATATGTGATGTGTTTAGTCGGAAGGTTTTTTTCCGGATAATACCCACCGATAACAAAACGGATGATTATCGGTGGGTTTATGGTAATAATTATTGAAAAATGATTTGAGTCGTATCGCCCTGGATTTTGATGTTTAATTCGGCGTTTTTGTTTTTAGGAAGCCAGTTAATTTTTCCGGACTCGTTCTGTTGCTGTACAATGGAATGTTTTTTGCTGCCGGTCAAATTTTCTTCTTCTATTTCGCAATGCTCGATGTTCCAGTTTTTTATACGGTCCAGATCAAGATTAATGGTTTTGGAATGGCTGTTTTTTATAGTTAGCCTTCTGTAATTTTCTTTCAGAACAGGATCTATGACTGTTGCTTTGCAGGAGTCTATTCGGATGTCTCCCCAGGCATAGACTTTGATACTGTCTGTTTCGATGTTTCGGATACTTGTCTGCATGGCATTTATTTTATTTATCACATTTGCATTGGATGTGTGTAGATTTAAATTGATGCCTCCGAAGAAAGTGTGATTGTTTACTTCTTCTTTTATATATTTTTTTCTTAGGTTGTCAATTTTTATACCGATAGTCAGCGTGTCATTATTTATTTTAGTGGAAATAAAGTCATGTAAAGCTTCGGGAATGAAGAGTTCATTCTCTTTATCCGTTGTTGCGGGATTCAGGAATAAACCGCAATTTTCACTATCAAAGCCATAAGAGTGATCGTTTGTTGTATCGGTTCTTTCCGTGTCGAGAACAATTATGCGGTAGGATTCAAGTTCAATCCCTGTTATGTTGTCTTGCGGGATCTGGATTACAGTATCGTATGCGCGTTTAAAATCTTTCCTGTCGGTGAAGGAAAAGCTGATGATAAACAGGAACGATATAGCGAATGTTGACAGGATGATGCCTAATATTATTTTGGTTGTAAGTTTCATATCATTTATTTTTCTTGTTGTTTACTGTATTGGTTATACATTTCAACGATTTCATTGATCGGGATTTCGAGCATGTAAACTTGTTTGAAAAAATCGTTTATTGTCTTATTCCAAAATAGGTTGACAGATATTGATTCATAATAATTTATCTGTCAGTAAGAAAAGTATTAAACCCAAGATAGGTTTACACCGGTTTTGGCAAAGGTATCTTTTTCTGCG
>JAITVS010000357.1 GCA_031285685.1 Tannerella sp. | reverse complement strand
TTCTTTACTTCTTCGCTTAAAGAACCCGGGTTTTGAAAATTACCTGTTGCATTTCCTACCCAATCATAATACTGTATCTTGTTTTTCGCTGTCCGGATGCTGTTTTCCACTTGCTTATAAGAAGCTGTTCCTTGTATAGAGAAGCCCGGAAGATAATCTGAAAGATCAAATGTCGCTATAAGATTTGCCCGGAATGTATTCCAGTCATTTTTTATCTGCCCACCGCCTACAAGCCTCCCGACCGGATTACGGTTATTGCCGAATGTGTCATAAAAGTCGCCGTTTTCATTATAAACCGGCCAAAGCCATGGATCGTACCATCCTTCATTGACACCTGTACTGGGTGTAGTAATATTATGAATATCATACGCCATATTTGTTTGCAGTTTTAATATCTTCGTTGCCTGATAGTCCATGTTGAGCCGACCGTTGTATCTTTTTTCACCATCTTCCGCTACTTTTAACTGAGCATTATTATCAGCGTAACCCATTGAAGCCATATAGCCGAACCTGTCATCTCCGCCGGATATACTCAGATTATGTTTCTGCGACATAGCCTGCTTATAGAGTATGTCCTTCAAGTTCTGGTCCGGAGTATATCGGAATGTTTTACCGGCATTTGTCAGTGTAAGCACCTCTCCGTTACGCCATGCTTTATATAGCGTTTCATTGTCATAGCTTTTCCCGTTTGCATCAATACCGGACATTACACTTCCGGGCTTAAAAATCCACCAGTCAAATTTATCCATAATGCTTTCATGGGTTGTCAAACCCAGGTTATTTGCCCGTGCATCCTGATATTTCACTTCATAAAACATCTCCAGCCACTCATAATTGGTGGTAAGTGGTAGTTGAATTCCGTCAATAGTCGTACTGATAGAACCATTGTATACGATTTTTGCATCTCCTTTGCCCCGCTTGGTAGTAACAAGCACTACACCCGATGCAGAACGTGATCCGTAGATAGCGGCCGATGCATCTTTCAAAACTGAAATATTCTCAATATCGTTCGGGTTCATTTGATTTAATTCATCAAGTGAAGCAGTTACACCATCTATAAGTACCAATGGACTCGAATCTCCATTCACTGAAATGTCTCCACGTATTTTCATTGCTACACCTTCACTACCCGGACGAGTGGATGTTCTTGTAACAACAAGTCCAGGAACTTCTCCTTGCAAGGCAACAGATACGTTGCTGGTTGCACGATCTTTGAATACATCTTCACCTTTGATCTGAGAAATGGCACTGGTGAGTGATGCTTTCTTTTGTGTTCCATAGCCCACTACCACCACTTCTTCCAGTGTTTCACTATCCTCTTGTAGCGTAATGTTCACAATCGATTTTCCGTCTACGGCAACCTCTTGGGCTTTATACCCTACATAAGAAATGAGCAAAGTGACTTCTGCTGGAACGCCACTCAACGTAAAATCGCCGTTTAGGTCGGAAATCGTTCCGATACTCGAATTTTTAATCACGATGCTGGCGCCAATAAGAGGTTCTCCTGTTGCATCGACTATTTTACCTTTAATTGTCCCATTTTGCAACACCTCCTGTACTCCATTCGCGTTTGCAAACATACCCCCCGGGCTTCCGATCAATGATGTGAAAAAGATCATCATAAGAATAATAACTCTTTTTGACGAAATTTTAATTAAATCTTCTTTCTTCATGTGTCATAAATTTTAAAGTTAACCGTTTATATTTTTGAACTTGGCAAGTGATAAAACAAAAATAAGTGGTACAGATAAATGAAGCTATACCCTTTTGTCCGAAATGTTAAGTCGTATTGTCCAACGTGCTTGCAGTGCAGCGATCAGGTGGTTGTTTTAGTGTAAAATGTGCGTAATACGCTACTGCTTCATGCTGTCTATGCGGTATTGCGTAGGGGTTTTGGTGAATTCTTCCTTAAAATATTTATTGAAATACTTCAAATAATTGAAACCGGTCATCCATGCTATTTCGGAAACAGTATATTGGGTGGCCTGCAATAATTGCGCTGCACGTTTCAGCCGGATTGAGCGAATGAAATTATTGGGTGTCAGGCCGGTGATGGACTGAATTTTGGGATAAAGGCTGCTCCGGCTCATGCCTAAATCTTTACTTAGATGGTCGACCGAATAATCCGGGTCGCTGATATTTTTCTCAATCAACTGAAGCGTTTTCTTTATAAATTGTTCATCCAGGGAAGTAGTCGTAAAACTGCCCGGTTGTAGATCGATCGTTTTATGGAAGAGTTTTTTTCGCTTCTCCTGCTGTTCTATCAACATCTCAATCCGCGTTTGAAGTACTTCAAAATTAAACGGTTTTGCAATGTATGAATCGGCGCCGGCCTTGTAGCTGTCTATTTTTGCATCGTCGGATATGCGTGCCGTCAGCAATATAAAGGGTATATGTGAGGAATTGATATTGTTTTTCAATCGCCGGCACAGTTCCAGTCCATCCATTTTGGGCATCATTAAATCCGAAATGATCAAATCCGGGTATTTTCTCTGTACAATATCCTCGCCTTCTTCTCCGTCGGATGCCTGTATTACATCAAATTCCTGCTCCAGCTGTTCCGCCAGAAATGTACGAAACTCGGTATTGTCTTCTACGATCAATAAAACTTTTTTTCCGGATACCTTTTGTTTGCTATCGTTTTCCAATGGCGGCGATAACAGCGCTATTTCGCTTTTATTTCCCTTCAGGTCGGCCGGAATAAAAACGGTAAAGATGCTTCCTTCGTTTACTTTACTGCTAACCGTAATCCGTCCTCCGTGCAATTCAATATATTCTTTCACTAGGTGCAGGCCTATGCCTGAACCTGTTTTGTCCGAAATATGATTATTCCCTTGATAGAAACGTTCGAACAGGGTAGGCAGTTCTTCTTTTGCTATGCCGCAACCGGTATCGGCAACAGTTATTTTAACGAAATTGCGATTATGCTCTTCCGTCAACGCTATTTCGGTCGTAATGTATCCGCCGACAGGCGTGAATTTCAATGCATTGGAATATAGATTGTTGAGTATTCGCCGTGTTTTTTCTTTATCAAACCATATCGGCAACTGCTCTACATCGCTTTCAAACATAAATTCGACAGATTTACCGGCGGCGTCATCTTTGAAGGAAGCATATACATAACTGGAAATACGGATGAAGTCATCGTAAGAAAGTTTAAGCTTTTCACCTCCCATTTCA
>JAITVS010000127.1 GCA_031285685.1 Tannerella sp. | reverse complement strand
GTGAAAGCCTTTAGAAGGCAGTTCAGAGGAGTTGCTGATATACCATTCTTCCTATATAGGCTATCAATGTTGTGTGCATAACAAGTCAGTTACTGCAACCGGGTTTTCGGACTGACCCAAGGAAAGCCCGCGTGAACGGGCTTTTGAAGGACAATATTCATGAAAACAGTATGCCGGAATTTGAAATGCTGGTTATTTATTTATCAACTTTGCATTCCAACCACTGCTACCGGTTACGATATAGATCTCTTTTGACAGGTTGGGGACAAAATAAGTTTGCTTGCCTCCCTGCTTTTCTGCTGAGTAAATCAATGTTCCGATCATGCTGTAAACCTTTATTGTTTCCTTACCTGGAGTATTAACGGTCAATGTTCCGTCTATCAAAGACGCGTTTACAATGTTTTCATCAATCAGGCTATTCGCTGTTTCCCCGGAATAGGTTGTTACTGTTTCTTCTTCCACTTCTATATCAAATGAAGACGATTTTCCACCAATAACTGTTGTGGCTGTTATGGTAGTTCTACCTGGGGTAATAGCTGTTACCCTTCCTGTTGCATCTACCGAGGCTATGTTCGTATCACTTGATGACCAGGTTACATTTTGATGTATTGTGTTGGAAGGAGTAATTGCTGCATTTAATTTAATAGAACTACCAACTACCAATGTTGCATAAATGGATATGGATTCAGGAATTGGTCTTTCTATAATTGTCCCGAAATCTTTCCATCCATTGGCGATTTCATAGAGGGCTTTTGTTCCTTCCGGAACAATCAGAATGGCATTTTGAATTTGATAGCGTACAAAGACATTATTAACAATAGATAAAGGTTCATCCCAGTAAACATCTACATATTCCATACCACAACTAACAAAAGCATCTACTCCAATACTTGTGACACTATTAGGAATTGTGATATGTTTTACACTTGGACAAGCGGTAAAGGATGCTATACCAATGCTTGTCACTTTATCCGGAATTTCAATGTATGGCAAGCTCAAGCAATTAGCAAATGCCCATTCTCCAATACTAATTAAACTATCAGGAAGTACAATGTCTGTTAAGTTATGACATCTATAAAATGCATATCTCCCAATATTTGTCACACCACTGGGAATCGTGATACTCGTTAAATATTCACATAGATCAAAAGCACTTTCACCAATGCTTTTTACATTATCGGGTATTACAACACTGGTTAAACCATTGCAACCTGCAAAAACTCCGTAGTTGATAATGGTTAAACTGTCAGGTATTTTAACATTGGACAAATTTATACAATAATAAAATGCGGAATTACCAATGTTTGTTATGGTATTCGGTATTTCAATATTTGTTAAGCTGCTACAACGTGCAAAAGCAACCATTCCAATAGATGCTACGCTGTTAGGTATTTTAACACTTGACAAATTTGAACAAAGTTCAAAAGAACTCCTTCCAATACTTGTCACTCCATCTTCAATTTCCACTTTTACAATATCATCGCGATAAGAATTCCAAGGCCATTCATTGGTATATAAATCCGGCATATCTCCCGTCCCTGAAATTGTGAGAACACTATCCAAAAAACTCCAGTGGATATTTCCTATTTGACCACTTTGTCCATAGCTACTAAGCGAACACATAAATACAATACATAATAGTAATAATTTTTCTTTCATAACATTAATTTTTAAATTGTTGATAAATAGAATTGAACTCATTTTCTTTAAGACATTTTTATGGTTTCTTCCGGCATACATTATCCTGTCTTTGTGAGATTGTTGATTATTACAGTTCAATTCGTAATTGTTAATATGCAAATATAGAACACATTTTCATAATTTATCTATTTTAATTATTTTATGGTGTAACAATAAATATATTGTGAAATACTGAAAGAATAGAATGAATTAATCTAACGCTTGGAACCTATATTTCGTGAGGTTTTCAGGCGCTTTTTACGTGCTTCTAATTCTGAAAGTACGACCGGTGCTGTAGACTTTGCTTTTGAGAGTGCATTTGTAATAGCTTCAATAAAACTATCCAAACCAACCGGTAAAAATAATGAAATAGACTGATCGGTTGCAATTGTGTTTTTATCAATTGAACCGCCGGAGGCATAACCGGCAGCAGCCTGAACACACATGGCAGCATTCAAGTTAAATACGGATTTTTACGGATTGAATTCTCCCATACTATTGTATTTCAATAATTAATTCCATAATTTTGTATGATTAATAAAGATTACAATGCTATGAAAATCACAAAATCTATCTGGATATCAAGCTCTTTAGCTTCGTTATTAGTCGGATGCAAAGAGCAGAAAGCAGATCAACAGCTACCTGTAAATGTTATCTATATCCTCGCCGATGATCTGGGGTATGGTGATCTGGGCTGTTATGGACAAAAGATCATACAGACTCCGCATTTAGACCGCATGGCTTCGGAAGGAATGCTCTTTACACAACATTATGCAGGTTGTACGGTAAGTGCGCCGTCGCGCGCATCTCTAATGACCGGCCTACATACCGGCCACACACAGATCCGGGGAAATAAAGGAGTTCCTCCGGAAGGACAGATGGCGATGGATGGAAATACATATACACTCGCCAAGCTTTTTAAATCAAAAGATTACACAACAGGAGTTTTCGGAAAATGGGGATTGGGCTATCCGGGATCGGAATCAGAACCGAACGCAATGGGATTCGACGAATTTTACGGATACAACTGTCAAAGCCGGGCCCATAATTACTATCCGGAGCATTTATGGCACAATCACGAAAAAATAGAATTTCCGGAAAACAAAGATACGGGCAGAAAAACATATTCAGCGGATTTAATACATCAACAGGCGCTTGATTTCATTCGTGGGAACAAGGATAAACCCTTCTTTGCCATGTTGACTTATACGTTACCGCATGCTGAAATCAACCTTCCGCACGATTCTATTTACCGGATTTATGAAAACTCTTTTGAAGAAACCATTTACGATCGCCCCGGCAGTTATTTCCGCTCGGAAAAACCACGCGCATCTTTCGCCGCAATGGTTTCACGGTTAGACAAATATGTCGGTGAAATAATGGATGAACTGAAAAGACAGGGGCTGGATAAAAATACAATTGTTTTTTTCACAAGTGATAACGGCCCGCACCGTGAAGGCGGCGCTGATCCCGATTTTTTCAACAGTTACGGTCCGCTGAAAGGCATTAAACGTGATTTATACGAAGGAGGTATACGGGTTCCTTTAATCGTATGGTCTCCTGATCGCGTAAAAGCTGGAGCAATATCCGATCATACTTCCGCATTCTGGGATATGATGCCCACTTTAGCCGAACTTACGGGAGCGACATTACCGGAAACAGGTGACGGCATTTCTTTTCTTCCGGCAATTTTATCACAAAACAACCAGCAAAATCATGACTACCTGTATTGGGAATTCCATGAACAGGATGGTCGACAGGCAATACGCAAAAGCAACTGGAAACTGATCCGCCAAGGTATATCTGCGGAAAACGGTCCATGGCTCGAACTCTACAATCTCGAAAATGATTTACATGAAGATCATAATCTGGCAGAGAATGAACCTGAATTAGTACAGGAACTTGTTACACTGATGGATAATGCCCGTACGGAATCCCCTATATTTAATTTCGCAAAATAATCATCCTGATAAAACAAACAGTCATGAATCACAAACTCATACTCGGAATAGGTACGACAACAATGCTCGCAGCCTGTTCTACCGGCACCAAAAAAGCCACGGAAGAAGCAAAAGTAAACACACGCCCGAATGTGATTGTCATCCTTGCTGATGATATCGGCTACGGGGATCTGAGTTTTAATGGAGAAAAAACCGTTAATACCCCGCATGCGGATAAATTAGCATCCCGGGGGATACGTTTCACGGATGCCCATGCGGTTGCCGCAACCAGTACACCTTCACGTTACTCTTTACTGACCGGACATTATGCCTGGAGGCGCAACGATACCGGAATCGCTACCGGAGATGCCGGTATGGTAATCAGACCTGAACAGACAACGATCGCCGATCTTTTCAGGGATAACGGATATGTGACCGGTGCAGTCGGAAAATGGCATCTGGGATTAAGTGATAAAGCAGGTTCACAGGACTGGAACGGATTCATTACGCCCGGGCCTAAGGACATCGGTTTCGATTATTCATATATCATGGCCGCAACCGGAGATCGCGTACCATGTGTTTATGTTGAAAATCAGCGGGTCGTTAATCTTGATCCGAATGATCCGATCGCAGTAAGTTATAAAGAACCATTTCCCGGAGAACCATTAGGGAAAGATCATCCGGAACTGCTGACCGTATTGAAGCCCAGCCCGGGGCAGGGGCATGATATGGCCATTGTCAATGGCATCTCACGTATCGGTTATATGAAAGGCGGAAAAAGCGCCCTGTGGGTAGATGAAAATATAGCCGATAGTATTACACATAAAGCCGTACAATTCATTGAAAAAAATAAGGACAATCCGTTTTTCCTGTATTTTGCCACAAATGATATTCATGTTCCCCGTGTACCTCATCCGCGATTTACCGGAGCAACAACAATGGGAGCGCGCGGAGATGCAATCATGGAATTCGACTGGAGTGTAGGACAAATCCTGGAAACACTGGACCGGTTAGGCTTGACGGAAAATACACTGATCGTACTAACCAGTGACAACGGTCCGGTAGTTGACGACGGTTATGCGGACAAAGCGGTGGAATTATTAGGCGACCATCGTCCGTGGAGTGACTTCCGCGGAGGAAAATACAGCATCTTTGAAGCTGGTACACGGATACCTTTTATAGTAAGCTGGCCGGCCCAGATAAAACCGGCAGTTTCGGATGCATTAGTTTCTCAGATTGATTTATTCGCATCTTTTGCCGGATTATTAAGTAAAGAATTACCGGAAGGTGTTGCACCCGACAGCCGGAATCAATTAGATGTATTCACAGGTAAAACAAAAAAAGGACGTGATTATATCATTGAGCAAGCCGGCTCGCTATCTGTTTCGGACGGTGAGTGGAAATATATTTCTCCGGGTAACGGCGCTGCTTACGACGCATTGACAAACATCGAACTCGGTAACAGTAAAGAACCTCAACTGTATGATTTAAAACAGGATATCGGAGAAAAGAACAATCTGGCTGATAAACACCCTGAGAAAGTTGAAGCATTAAAGTTAATCCTGGAAAAAGAACGTAATAAATGAAAAGAAGGGCTTTTATAAAAGCGTCAATCGGGACAGGATTGGGACTAAACACAATAAATCTGCTGTCACAGGAAACACGCTCCCGCCCGATAGATACACCCCATAGTGCTCCTCTCAAAAATGAAAATAAAGCGACTACAAGCAAGAAGCCGCATATTATTTTCATTATGACGGATCAGCACCGGGCAGACACATTAGGTTGTATGGGGAACCGATCCGTCATATCTCCCAACATCGACAGTCTGGCCAGGGAAGGAACACTCTTTCTTTCCGGATATTCCTCTTCTCCAAGCAGCACCCCGGCCAGAAGCGGACTATTAACCGGGTTGTCTCCCTGGCATCACGGCATGCTCGGATATGGACGCGTTGCGCAACAATATAAATATGAAATGCCGCAAATGATGAGTAATCTGGGCTACTATACATTTGGCATCGGCAAAATGCACTGGTTTCCGCAGAAATCACTCCATGGCTTTCAAACAACCCTGATAGATGAAAGCGGACGTACGGAAAGTCCGGATTTCATCAGTGACTATCGCGAGTGGTTTCAATTGCAGTCTCCGGGAGCAGATCCGGATCTGACCGGTATCGGCTGGAATGATCATCGCGCAGGCGTTTACCAATTAGACGAAAAATTACATCCTACGACATGGACAGGACAAAAAGCCTGTGAACTGATACGTAATTATTCCAACGAAAAACCACTGTTCCTTAAAGTATCTTTTGCACGCCCACATAGCCCATACGACCCGCCACAACGTTACTTAGAGATGTATAAAGATGCGGAAATCCCGGCGCCTTTTATCGGAGACTGGTGTAGTAATTTAAGTGAACGTCTCGATCCGGAAAAAGCCAAGCCGGATGCTCCCTTCGGTAATTTCGGAGCGGAATATGCCCAAAATTCAAGGAGGCACTACTACGCAAACATAACCTTCATTGACGATCAGATCGGCGCCATCATACAGACATTAAAAGAGAAAGGGATGTATGACAATGCGATCATCTGTTTTACGTCGGATCACGGCGATATGCTGGGTGATCATTATCACTGGCGAAAAACATATCCTTATGAAGGTTCTGCGGCTATTCCCTACATTGTAAAATGGCCGGAAAACATTCAACAGGAAAAGGACACATCCGTAATTACACAACCGGTTGAACTCAGGGATTTTCTGCCGACATTCATTGATCTGGCAGGTGGAAACATTCCTTCCGACATGGACGGCATGTCCTTACTGAAACTGGTCCAAGGCAAACAGGAAGAATGGCGTACCTACATCGACATGGAGCATGCTACATGTTACAGTGCGGATAATTACTGGTGTGCCTTAACCGACGGAAAAATAAAATATATCTGGAATTTCCACAATGGCTCCGAACAATTGTTCGATCTGGAAAAAGACCCCAAAGAACTGACGGAATGTTCAAAACATAAAAAATACGCAAAAACCGTAGAAAAAATGCGACAAGCAATGGTCGATCATTTATCGGAACGCGGGGATTCGTTTGTGAAAGACGGGCAACTTGTAGTCCGCACATCCACCCTGTTATACAGCCCGAACTATCCGGAGAATGTTCCCAACAAATAACAGTCTGGTTTATAAATTATTCCACAGTAACGCCAACCGAAAGGGTATTTCCTTCGTTATCGACCACAGTGATACTGTGTTTGCCGCGTGAAGGGCGGAAAGTGTACTTGTGAAAATCACGGGTGGAACCGAGGTATTCGTTGTCGATATGCCAGAAGACAGTGGCATTGCTGTTGCTGTGCGCTAAATCAAAGGTGATCTCGCCATCGCTACCGTCTAATTGTTTCGGAAGGTAGACAACCGCATTGCTTTGCGGATAAATAAAAGCCATCGGAGAATGCGTATCTTCACCGCAGCCGGACATGAATGGCGGCAATACCTTATAGTCCGGATGATGTTGTTTGTAATACCACTCCCATACGGGAGGCAAAACAAACCAATTCTGCCGGGTGATTTGCTGTCCGGCTTCAATACAGTTTTCATACACCCGGAAACGGCCGTCAATACTCAGATTTACCGGCATATGATACGGACAGGCTTCCGTCCGCAAGCCATTCGGAACGATCAGCATCGTATCCGCCTCATCGCAATAGCGGCTTTTAAGATGTCCGGACTGGCGACATACCATCGCTTCCACAAACTCACCTTCCGGACGAACAAACCATGGCGCAGACGGCAACATATTGAAGATATCGAACATGACAGGACCTGCCGTTCGCCCGCCGACAAGTTCCGGCTTTCCTTCACCGTTGGCATTTCCGACCCACACTCCTACGACATAGCGGCTTGTGACGCCAACCGCCCAGGCATCGCGGAATCCGTAACTTGTTCCGGTTTTCCATGCTATCTTCTGCATGGAAGGAATAAACCGCCAGTCTATTTCTTCGGGACGGTTCACCTCTTTTATCGCGTCAAAAACCTGCCACACCGCACCAGGAGCAAAAATCTGCGGCAAAAATTCCACTTTCCCTCCGGAAGTATTCCTTCCAACAGAAGATTCTTCCGAAAGATCAGCGGATAACGGAGGCGTTGCAAATGAAGAAAGCTTCAGTGGTACAACACTTCCTTTTATTCGCGGCATGTTCTGTAGGGCACGCGCCATATCAGAATAAATAAACGACACATCCCAAAGCGTAGCCTCCGCACCTCCCAAAATAAGCGATAAGCCGTAATGTGAAGGCGCCTTTGTCAATGTCGTAATACCAGCCCTTTTCAGGAAATCATGAAATTTCGGCACACTGTATTCGCGTAAAAGATAGACCGATGGAATATTCAGTGAACGTGAAACCACTCTCGAAGCAGGAACTGCGCCATCATACTGCATATTGAAATTCTGGGGCACAAATCCGTTGATATTAAGAGGTATATCAGGCAATAACGTATTCGGTAGTATCTGCCCCTCCTGCAACGTGATATAATAAAGAAACGGCTTCAAAATACTCCCCGTACTACGCGGAGCACGTATAATATCTACCTGGTTAGACGATTTCCGGCCTTCAAACTGCACATTTCCGCAATAGGCCACCACTTCATTTGTATGAACGTCAATGACGATGGCGGCCATATTCCGGATATCACTACGGACAAAAGACGAATGCCACCGGTCAAGGATGGACTCCACCTGCAACTGAACATTTTTATCAAGAGAAGAAACGATATTCTTTCCTTCGCTCTGCTTATAAAAATAAGTAACCAGATGAGGTGCGATCTGCGGCAAAGGCAACGGTTCCGAAGGAAGATTTTCGCTAATGGCAAGATCATAGTCTATTTCATCCATATTTCCGTTTTCATAAAGATATTTCAGTAAACGATTACGTTTTTCCTGAAGAGCCGGACGGTTTTTTGCCATGTGTATCATGGCCGGCGCATTCGGAAGAACGGCCAGCGTTGCTGCTTCCGCCCACGAAAGCTGATTGGATGAATGGCCGAAATAACGCCAGGCGGCCGCGTCAAGACCGATCACATTTCCCCCGAAAGGAGCATGCGAAGCATACATGGCAAGGATTTCCGATTTTGAATAACGGCACTCAATACGTGTCGCAAGAATGCCCTCGACAACTTTCTCTCCGATCGTACGCCGCTCCCCTCGCGACAAACGAATCGTCTGCATCGTAAGCGTACTTCCGCCGCTCACAATACGCCTCTCCGTTATATTCTGCTTGAAAGCCCGGGCTATAGCCAACGGATTTACGCCGAAATGATAATCAAAATACCTGTCCTCAAAAGCGATAATGCAATGTCTGAATTTTTCCGGAACAGTATCGCCCGGAGGAAAGCGCCATTGTCCGTCGGCAGCAATACGCGCTCCGAGCAGTTCTCCGTGTCGATCCGCAACAACCGTTGCATAAGGCACGTCGAAAAGCTTGCGCGGCAGGCATAACAGATAGATTATAAGCAAAAGAGCTACCGTCCACCGGATAGCCCTTTTACGATTCCATGCTTTAAAGTTCAAAGTTCAAAGTTTAAAATTTCAGACTCTACATTCAAAAATATCTTTCCAAAAGGCAACTGACAGACCTCGTGCGGAGAACCGTTAAGTAGTGCAGGGAGGCGTTAAAAATCTATGCTGTTTGAGCGAAGCGAGTTACATAGATTTTAGCCGACCGAAACGTTAAGCTTAACGGTGTGAGCCGCACGAAGTCTTGACTTTTTGGTTCTTTTGTGTCAAGACAAAAGAACGAATCACTTATAAACCGATACCCGGCTCGCCGTCGTCCGTGCACGTGCGGACGCGTCATACATCGCCTCACACTGTATAGCCGGGAAGACAAACTCACCCAGATAAGTAGCCTGTAAACGAACTTTTATTTCTTTCGCCACTCCTATCGGCAGATCAAAATATGTAAGTACACAATCGTCACGTATATCCTGGTATGTAAATACATTGGATGCTGTTTCCTGATTATCATTTTCCGACACGCTCGCCGCTACCATGCGTTCATTGAAGATCTCCCATCCCGACGGAATAATATGCGTCAACGCCACATCGGAATAATAGTTTCTACCGCTTACATTCGAAACTTTTACAATCGCATAGAAATCTGTCCCTTGCTGCAAGTATGATACATCAATCGGTGAACCGTTCATATCTGTATACGAAATATCCAGTTTCAGGTTTTCCGATACGGCAGGAAGATTATCCACAATCGGACGCGTCTTCGTTGTCAGGCTAAAGTAAAGTGCGCCCTCATTTCCGTTTTCAACCCTCACCTTACCGGACGAAGGATTCGTCGGCAACTGATTCTGGAATACAGCCTTATTCGTATTTACCTTGCTCTGTTTCTTTCCACTAATATACCATTCAAAATCAAGTTTCCCAGACATTTTAGAGGCAAACTGTCCCATAGCAACCATTGCATAAGCAGTCGTTTGAGTCGTAAAATACCGCTCTCCGGACAGATTTTCCGATACCCTCTGCGCCTGCTTGAATGCTGCTTCATTCTTACCCATCAATACCAAAACCTCAAGTATCATGGCTTCGTCACGATAGGAAGAACCATAAGTCGGATTATTCGACGAATAAGGAACTACAACTGTCGACGCATTAAAAACAAGCTCATTTGCCGCATCCTGCTTTCCACATAGCGCATAAGCTGCAGCCAAGCGCCAACGCGATTGCTGTGACAAATCTTTAATTTCCTTCAGACGGTTCATTGCCCCCATTTCCGGTGCGCCCGCCAAAGCAAGAGTATAAAGACGATACGCCTGCAAAAAGTCCGACTGGTCATATGAATAACGTTTATTTGTATAATCGTTCTTCCGCCAGTTCTGAGAAACGCTACGCTGATAAGCTATCCATTTATTTATCACACTACTGTTGACATTATACCCACGTTCCTTTGCCAAAACAAGGAAGCTACCGGCATACGACGAAATCCAGTCATTCACATATCCCTGGCCCGCCCAGTAACAGAAGCCTCCGTTTGATAACTGCCGCCGGTACAAATGACTGATTGCTTCGGTTATATTCTGCTTATTGCGTTCCGCTTCTTTTTCATCAAGCTCTTTGAATTCCGATAAATATAAAAGAGGAAGTGCGCGCGAAGTTAACTGTTCCGTGCAAAAATGGTTGTAATCATACAGGTAATCGTAACGACGGCTCAAGTCTACGGATGGTATCCGTGACATTTCTACTTTCACCCAGTTTCCTTCATATACTGCGTCGAGCTCATAACCAAATTCTATCGACTGTCCCTTTTCCAGCAGTTTACTTTCAAATGTTAATGCCGGCGGATTCGGATTCCGGACATCGATTTCTATCGTTTCCTTCGAAGTATGTCCGCCGCCGGTAGCCGTAATTGTCACCTTCTCAATTCCGGTTTCGGAACCGGTCTGCATCGGGAAATAAAGAATCTCATCACCCGGTGCGGAGAATGTTATCGATTTACTGTTTCCGTCGGTAGCTTTCAGCTTTCCGGTTGTTTCAACCTTAATTGTAACATTTTTCACACTATTTTCCATCGCGAAAACGTTCACGGGCAATGATATTTTTTCTCCGGTACTCAAAATACGCGGCAACGAAGACAGTAACATCAACGGAGTACGAACAGCGACTGTTTTGTCGGCCTTTCCATAAGCGCCGTTTTGTCCCGCTACCACCATCACGCGGACAGAGCCCACATACGGAGGAAGACGCAGTGTGTGTTTCTTTTCCTCACCAGCATTCAGCGTTACAGGACCGACATATATCACTACCGGCTTGAAACGGTTTGCCTTGTTTGACGCATTATTCAGTTCCCCGTCACCGCCGACGCTAAACAGCGAACCGTATTTCCCGGTATAAGCTCCCATCACATCATCATACATGTCCCATGTACGAATACCCAGTGCTTCGCGTGCATAAAATTCGTTCCACGGATCCGGCGTTCTGAAGTTCGTAAGATCAAGCAATCCGTCATCTACAATTGCAAGCGTATACGTCATCGGTTTTCCGTTCTGCTCCTTCACCTTCACCTCAAATTCAGTCTCCGGCTTCAGCACATCCGACATCGTAATAACAGGCATCAGTACCGACTCTTTGTTTGATACGAAGACAGGCATTACACCATACATCCGTATCGGCATATCTCCCGTAGAAGCATGAGGCTGTAACAATGAGATATGAATATACACATTCGGAGCCATTTTTTCAGTCGTTTTAAATGTGTATTTCGTATCATTACCCGCCGTAAGATTTACCCATTCGCGGTGAATTACTTCCGAACCGTTCTCCAATGCAACCAAAGCGCGTCCCTCTGAAGCTGTAGCAGGAATTGTCACAACCACATCCTCTCCGGCATTATACGATTTTTTATCAAGAGAAAACGTCAGCATTTTTATTCCGCTGGGGTCATCTTTATTAGAACGTCCGCGCCATGCAGGCCAGTCCACAAGTACCGTGCCTCCGGTAGCATGTCCGCTCGACACATCCCTGACATACACAAGGAAACGTCCCCAGTCCGGATAATTGAGACGGAATTTTATCTGTCCCTTTCCGTTTACCGTACTTATTTTTCCGGAAAATACAGGGCGGTAATTTGAATTGTTTATATAGGATTCGAATGATTCATTCTGGCGCTCCCACCACCAACTCCATCCGACACGATAGATACTGTACTCCAAATCATTACGACTGACAGGCTTACCTTCCGGATTAAGAGTCGCAACGTCAAATATATAATCTTCATCCACAAACAGATAAGGATCATCCGGTTTCCGGTTAAAGTTTATTCCCACATACGATGAATACGGAGAAAACGGCACGGATTGAGAAAAGATGCTGGCATCACCGCCCGGCTCAAACACCCGGCACGTTATATTCGCGCTAAGCATGCCCGGAGCATTTTCCGCCGACGGCACGCTCATATTAAATGTAACGTCTCCGTTTTCATTCAGTTTCCCGTCAAACACTTCCGTTGTACTTGAATTAAACCTCGTTGCCGGATTATTGAAAATATATTTTTCATAACCTTTAAATTGGGTGGATATCTTATTCAATACCAGCTCCATTTTCGCATCCAGGTTACGGGCCGTAGCTCCGGTCAGCCATTGCGAATGAATCCCTACGGAAGCCGTACCTTTCGATGCATCTATTACAGCAGGCAGGTCAAGATTAATTTTCAATCGGTTCGGTTTGACGGTTTCAACACGCAGACCTTTGTGGAAAGTCGCCCCTCCAACCTTCACATAAGCATTCCACAATCCTGTAGGATCGTCAGGTTTGGTAGGCAGACTAAAGGTATACAAACCATTCAGGCCGTTATTGGAAATCATTTTGCGATAAAATTGTCCCTGCGGATTATAGACTTCGAACGATACCGGATGATTGGCCGGAATTTTACCTTCCCGGTCTTCCAGCATAAACGCTACATGTAACGTATCACCCGGACGCCATACTCCGCGCTCTCCATAGATATAGCCCTTAAGACCTTTCTTCAGTTCAACGCCCCCCACATCAAAACGGCTCAACATATTTTCTTCGCCGTCAACCATACGGAGATATGCTTTTTGCGCGCCTGATTCGGCAACAAGCACAAATGGTTTGCTTTTTAATGACAAGACCGTAAAACCATTCTCATCGGTAGAAGCCGTACCAATCGGCTGCAACTGATAGTTGTATGCCGTCACTTTTGCACCGGAGACCGGCTTCGTGTCCAATAGGTTCGACACCGTTACCCAGGTCGTATGATTTGAATTACTTTTAGCGATCAATCCCAGATTGGATGCCAACACATTCGCCGCAGCCTTACGCCTTGTCTGCATATAATAAGTCGGATCGCACGGATTATCCACTTCACCCCAATCGTAATACTCCCAATCGATATACATGTCATATCCGTCATAATAATATGCATCCGGTTTATCCCAATATTCCTCATCATCTTCGGTTATGGCATCCTCTCCGGCCAGCATATTCCGCAAATCGCTGGCTCCACGAAGCGCATTTTCCGTTTCTTCTTCGCTTTCACATTCATAAGAAGCATATTCTTTCTTAAATGACAACTCAATACGATAAATAGCGCCGGGCTGCTGTCTGATCAAACCGGTAAGATCCAACGAATAGTTTTCCCAGACCGCAAGATCTTTTGTCGGATCGGTATCCAGGCGAAACGTATTTTTATAGACAAGGCGTCCGGCGCGACGTAACTGATTGTACGAATTATTCGATAATGTATTATTCTGGAGAAACATCAACACATTACTTTCGAAAATACGTATGATTTTCAAATCTACCGCATGAAGCGCTACTGCTTTGAACGGGAGTATAATATCATCTGATGAAGGCAGAATCGAACCGGATGACAAGAGCTCAACCGCCGGTTTCAGTTTTTCCAAAGACAACCTGATTTCTTTCGTTTCTTCAAGCGCATCACCCATTTGATTTTTCAATCCCTGATCAATCGTAACTTCCAGCTCTGTCGCTTTCGGCATGTGGGCAAAATAGACCATGACCTGATTCCCTTGTACCTGTGTTGTATAACTGGAAACACCTTTCAGGATTATCATGCTCTTCAGATCCTGTGATTCCGACACCAGATCCGAGAAAGTAAGGCGTAATCCGTATTCCGGAGAAGTCACAATTTCATAATCATACAAGCTGAATTTATCTTTTGCCGGTATGCTTACCGAAACCGTTTCTTTGCGCTCTATACCACCCGGAGCACCATTCAGTGTGATTAACAATTGCTGATTCTCATCCTTACGCGTGATCCCTCTTACGACAAACTGAAACGTAAGGGAATTATCCTGTCCTTCCACCGTCACATCCATTGTACTGCCTTCCAGCCGGGCTTCGAGCATCTTCTGAACAATATCCGGATTCGTCATTTCACTGAAAGTAACCTGACCACGCACGGTGACGGTATTATCCAACTGGATGGCTATCGGACTTGTTGTTATTTTAAATGTACGATCCTCCACCCGGAACGAAAATTCAAACTTTGATAACTTCTTCTCCACGTCCAATACCTTCCCCAATGCAAACGTTGCATTATACATGCTCCCGGGCTTCAGTTCTCCGTCTTCGGGCACAAATTCAATGGTATTATTATTTACCCAGTGCGTTGTACCTTTCAACGAAGGAGAAAAAGAGAACAGTTTTTCACTGATATCCTTTGTCCATACATCGTCCGGTTGTTCCTCCATAAATTCGATAACAACCGTCGACCCTTTAGTGATCATCCCTCCTGTATAGGCGGATATATAAGGCGCAAACTCCGAAGAAGGAATCAGTTCTTTCTTCTGCTTACACGAATAAAAAAAACAACAGGTTATCAACATGATCACTGTCGTCGAAATCGAAAAAAAACGTCTCATATTAGTTTCTTTTAAAAGGATTATTTTTTCCACTCATTTTAATTATTTCACAAATATAACATAAGCCGGATGAAATACAAAAAGTATCATGTGTTAATTATTTCACAAGCTTAAAAAAACGGTTTCATGCCTTATAGAGACGGAAACGAACAAAAATCCATAACAAAGAGATAAAAAAATATTTTTTTTCATTTTATTTCGTTACTTTTGCGTTCAAATACGATACGTATTGAAAACATTAGAAGCTATGAAACGAGCATGACTTTTAAACAGTTTAAAACTCCAGGTTCCAAACAAAATAATTGAACTTTGAACTTGAAACTTTGAACTTCAATATGCGACCTTCGTGTTAAAATTTAATTTTTTACATATGAAAACATTAGAAAGACTTATTGCCGATAAGCTATTACAGATTAAAGCGGTTAAACTACAACCGGCAAATCCGTTCACTTGGGCATCCGGGTGGAAATCACCCATTTATTGCGACAACAGAAAAACGTTATCATATCCCGCTATCCGCAGAATAATAAAGATAGAACTGGCCCGTCTCATCTGCGAAAATCATCCGGAAGCTACGGCTATCGCTGGTGTTGCTACCGGAGGGATTGCACAAGGTGCGTTGGTTGCGGACATATTAGGTCTCCCCTTCGTATATATACGTTCGGAACCGAAAGACCATGGTTTGGAAAACCTGATTGAAGGAGAATTAAAACCGGACTCCAAGGTTGTTATCATTGAAGACCTTGTATCTACCGGCGGAAGCAGCCTCAAAGCGGTTCAGGCGGTACGTAACTTCGGATGTGAAGTGATAGGCATGTTAGCGATCTTCACACATGGATTTCCGATTGCAGAAAAACAGTTTAAGGACGCAAAAGTTCCTCTTATCACGCTTTCCAATTACAATGCGGTCATTGAAGAAGCGGTACGAACAAACTATATTAATGAAGAAGACATATCCATACTACAGGAATGGCGTAAAGATCCTGCGAATTGGGATCCGGATAAATAAACAGATATAATAATGACAGATTTTATTAGCGAAGTAAAGACCATACCGTATAACGACGAACAGATTTTTACAATGTTATCCGATATGTCTAACCTTGAACGCATCAAAGATCGTATTCCGCAGGATAAGATAAAAGATTTTACGTTTGACACCGACACATGCAGTTTTACCGTGGATCCGGTAGGCTCCGTCATGTTTCAGATTGTGGAACGTGAACCGAATAAGACAATAAAGTTTTCAACGACCAACTCTCCTATTCCGCTATCGATGTGGATACAACTGAAACAGGTTGCCGAAAATGACACAAAGATGAAAATGACGGTTCGCGCTGATCTAAACCCTTTTATCAAACCAATGGTTTCTAAGCCGTTACAGGAAGCCATTGAAAAGATATCGGAAATTATCGCACGTCTGCCCTACGAATAATACCGGAAAGCTAGGTCTATTTATAAACAGAAAGTCTATTAAAACATGGCACAAAAACTTTGGGAAAAGAACGTTCAGGTCGATAAAGAGATAGAACGTTTTACCGTCGGTCGCGACCGCGAAATGGACACCTATCTGGCAAAGTATGATGTGCTTGGTTCTATGGCTCATATCATTATGCTTGAATCCGTTGGACTGCTCGCTAAAGAGGAGTTGAACCCCTTATTGGAAGAGTTGAAAAAAATATACCGGCTTGCCGAAGACGACGGATTTGTGATTGAGGAAGACGTAGAAGACGTACATTCACAGGTCGAATTAATGCTCACGCGCACGCTTGGCGACATGGGCAAAAAAATTCACAGCGGACGTTCACGTAATGATCAGGTGCTGGTTGACCTCAAGCTTTTCACACGCGCCCAAATTCAAGAATTGGTTTCCATCATCTCCGATTTATTCGGTGTGCTGATCGCACAAAGCAACCGGTACAAAGATATTTTGCTACCCGGATATACACATCTGCAGATTGCCATGCCATCATCTTTCGGGCTATGGTTTGGCGCTTATGCGGAAAGTCTGGCCGACGATCTTCAGTTATTGCAGGCAGCATACAGAATCTGCAACCGTAATCCGCTTGGTTCTGCTGCAGGCTATGGCTCATCATTCCCTCTCAACCGTTCAATGACAACCGAACTGCTTGGTTTCGATTCCATGAACTACAATGTTGTTTATGCACAAATGGGACGCGGAAAAATGGAACGTACGGTTGCATTCGCAATGGCCGGCATAGCAGCAACTCTGTCAAAGCTGGCTTTCGACACATGTATGTTCAATAGTCAGAACTTCGGGTTCATCAAGTTGCCGGATGCATATACCACAGGGTCCAGTATCATGCCCCACAAGAAAAACCCGGACGTGTTCGAACTGACCCGCGCCAAATGCAATAAAATCCAGGGATTACCTCAACAGATCACACTGATAAGCAACAATCTGCCGTCAGGCTATTTTCGTGATCTTCAGATCATAAAAGAGATATTTATTCCCTCATTCGACGAGCTGAAAGACTGCCTTCTGATGGTCACACGAATGATGAGCGAGATCAAGGTAAACGATCATATTCTGGATAATGAAAAATATGCACCGATATTCAGCGTAGAAGAGGTCAACCACCTTGTAAACGAAGGCCTTCCTTTTCGCGATGCCTATAAGAAAGTAGGACTGGAAATAGAAGCCGGCAACTTCACTCCCAACAAAAACATTCACCACACACACGAAGGGAGTATCGGAAATCTCTGCAATGATGCGATTGCTACTCTGGAGCAACAAATAATCAGCGGTTTCAATTTTCAGAAGGCGAACCAGGCCGAACAAAAACTCTTAAATTCCTGAAACAGGAATTCTGCCATCAGCAAAGTTCTATAACCGGAAACAGACAAATCGTTCAATTATACCAAAACTCTTAAAATAAACTAATCATACAATATCATCGTATATTGTCCGTTTTTCTACATATATTAAAAGCTTTTATATGAGACGTTTTTTTACTACATGCTTTATATTGATTCTCTTTTTTGCTTGTACGGATGATTATGATAACCCCATACCGTCATATCCAGTATATATAGAAGTAGATTTCCAAACTCCCAGAGATAAAGATCTTAAAGGGACTCCTTCTTTTTGCGTATACACTCCTAAAAACAAAAAAGCAAGAGAGTCTATTGGTTTCGGTGGCGTACTTGTAGTTAACACTATATATAATGAATACAAAGCATTTGACCTCTCATGCCCGAATGAAACTAATAGAAATGTAATCGTTGAAGTTCAAGATGACCTAAATGCCGTTTGCCCCACATGTGGGAGCAAGTTTGAAGTTATATTAAATTCCAGTTCAGGAATTTGCATTGGAGGAGCGACGAAATATTCTTTACGATCATATTATGTTATCAGAAATGGAAACAATGGACTGTATGTTAGAAATTCACAATAATACCATTCGTCATTTATCCCGAAAATAAAACTTTATAAACTACTTCATTCTATAACGTACTCCACCTCATGCGCTTCCGTCAGTTGCGGTGTCTCCAGTTTCAACAGCATTTTATCCAGTACATCTTCCGGTAAAGGATATTCCCTGTTCCGGTTCTGTAAACGCCATTGCCCATAAGGTTTCTCAATATAAACAATCTTCACCCTGGCGCCATAATCAACAAACAAATCAACCAGTTGTGAACGCATCTGCCTTGTTATGTTGGTCGCATTCCAGATAAAATGCTGCCCTTTACGCAAATAATCTCTTGCCTGTTCCTTCGCTTCCTGAATAACCCTTCCGTTTCCGGACTTATCTACCGGCGAAATTTTATATTTACGCCGTATACCATCGAGGCTGATAACCGGAATATCTGTTTTAAGCGAACGAATATAATGATCTTTCCCCATACCGGGAAGCCCGGATAGCATGGTTACTTCACACTTGAAATTTTCAAAAGGAACATAATTCACATAGCTATCCGGCACATAAAAATAATGAAAACGTGCAACAGCCGAGGCAAATTCTTTCGGCTTTCCCCAGCAATCGTTCTCCCGGCAATACAATTCGAACAATTCCAAAGCCTCCAATAACCGGGGCAGATCCTCACAAATTCTACCGCGCACATCAGCTTCCGATAATATTTTCAATTGTCGCAAATCACAACGAAATGAAGCCCCCAATACAGATCGCTGCGGATCAGATTTCTCCATCAGCCATAAAGGAAGCCCATGAAAACGGACTAACGAAGCGATTTGCTCACGAATAT
>JAITVS010000279.1 GCA_031285685.1 Tannerella sp. | reverse complement strand
ACTCCTCCCAAATACTCCCGGATCATGCGTTCTTTTACTTTACGGGGTAATCCATAATTGCTTAATTCCATTTCAAGTTGTCTTTTGAACCTGTCAACCTATTTTGGAATAAGACATTTGCGTGAATTCGACAAAAGGAAGCCACCTGCCCAAATATTCTCTTTGGGTATTAATTGTATGGAAAATATCCGTGTAGTCATTTAGCTCCAATTGTCGGAGGGAGAGTTGTTCGCTTATTTGTAGTATTTTATTCATTGCTTTTATTTATTTGTTATCATGAGTATGGATAAAATCAGATTTTGTTCCAGATTTTCATATTCTTGTTTCTGGCTGTTTATATAACCTTCAAAAAGATACTTTTTTTCCGGATATTTACTGATAAGTTCATAACAGCGTTTTTTTACGAATTCCAGTTGTTTGTCATATTCCCCGGATTTATCATCTTCGTCGGTTTGCATGATTTCGTCTACCAGCATCATATTTGCGGAGGCGATTTGTGTGAACAGATCTTTTCTTCTGACGGCTCTGGGGTATTCAAAATCAGAATCGTCCTCCAGATATCCGTCATCGATAATAACATATCCGTTTTCTTTCAGATGAGGCTGAAGCGTTATAAGGGTTTCACCGTGATTTCCGAATACCGGGCCTACGGCTCCCGATATGATAACGTCAAACTGTTCCAGCGTTTTTATTTCATCTCTGATGTCGCCAGCTTTGAATAAGCATAATGCGTCAACATGATATTCTTTTGCTTTTGTCCCAGCTTCTTCAATGAATTCTTTGATGGCATCTATTCCGAAGCATTTGCATCCGAATCGTTCCGATAACCGGATCGAAACAGCTCCTTTTCCGCAGCCTAAGTCCAACACATGAAGCTCTGAAGGGTTTTTTATATGTTTTTCTATCAAAGTTATGACTTCTTCGGGAGATGTGCCGATTTCCCAGAAATCCTGTAATATGTATGGGAGGTATGGAAATATTTCCGTATTATCTCCGTCCATCGCACTGACTACGCTTTCTTCTGTTGTTTTCATTGTTGTGCATTTATTTTTCCAACTTATTCCTTAACTCTTCCTGATATGTCTCCATGTATTTGTCTAAATCCATAAAAACATGTGCCAATACCCGTATGAACGGATTTTCATATTCAATTGATTCCGTTGCGGTAAATAATGTATTCTCATTATCAATTGCTTCAAATTCGGCAAACCAGTGTCCTTTAAAAAATCGGCTTTCCATCTCAAAAGAGTAGAAAGAATAAGGTCTTTTCTCTTTTGTCCTGAACCGGATCGTATTTCCTTCCGAAGTTTCATCCCAAGTTTCGATGTCTCCGTTCGTTTCGATAATTTTCAGATCATTAAGGGATGTCCGGTATTTCCAATCCCGGTTATTTGTTACGGTGTTGTATACTTTTTCTGCAGAAGCATTGTATACGGTTTGTTTTATCAACGTTTTTGTTTTTGGCAGAAACAAACCGATGATCAGAATGATCAGTATAATAAATACAATACCGATTAGGATATAAATCAGAATTTTCATTGTCTATATCATTTAATCTTTCAATGATTCCGGCTCGTTTGTCCGGATGACGATATGTTCTAGTTTCATTTCTTCTATTGTTTAGAGATTAGTAGAAAAACGTTTTCAAAAATACGGATTTAATTTTAATGACAAATAAATATTAGTGCTTCGATGTTTCAATCATTCGATTTTTAAAAAAGCAATAGTGTAGTATGAATATTTGAAATGGCAAGGTTTTATTATTTTACATGATGTGCAACGTTTTTCAAGATAATAATTACATTTGCAGTAATGTATTAAACAAAAAACTACAAAAATGAAGAACGTATTTCTTTTATTGATGGTTATTATTGCCGGTTTGGCTGTAACAGTGGGATGTTCTGATGATGACAAGTCGAAAGATGATATTATTTTGACGCAAACAAGTGTGATTGTGGCTCCGAATGAAATTTATCCGATTGCGTTTAACGGTGGAAGCGGTATTTATACCACGACGGTTAGCGATCCGGAGATTGCGAAAGCTGAAATCAGTTCACTGGATCCGGATCCGGGATATGTGCTTTTGATTGAGGCAAAGAAAGAAGGGGCCGCTGTTATTATCGTTACGGATGAAAAGAGTGGTAAATCAGTGAATTGTTCATTGTATGTGAAAAAAAACGGCAGTAGATTTACAATTAAAGAGGTGCGGAATGCTGTTGATGCCGATGTGAAAGACGCGATTGAATCAGATCTTCGGGATAATCCCCCGTTTCCGGTCGGCAGTTGTTTTGTAGTTACTTTTGATTCGGAAAATAGTGAGCGACGCATTGCGATAGAAAATCCGGATGGAACGGAAATCATGAGCGGAGTTCTTTTCTTTGAAGAATTGAACGGGATTCCGGAAATATACAAACTGTTACCTCCTGAAAATCAGGTGTATGCCGGTCAAAAATGGAATATGGATTTTGGCGGTCATAAGTATGTATACGATATGTTTCTGATTCGTGGCGAATTATCGACTTATTCCAGTGTTCCAGTCTCTCCACGCCATGTTCATTTTTACGAAGATTTGACGGAGTACTATAAAACGGAATATCCGGGTGCCGGCGTGAAGGGCGTTGTACGCGTACAACTCTGTCAGTATCAGTATTAATCAATATAAGTTACTTCTTTGAAGGCATATCGCGACAGTATTTCGTTCATACGTTCGAGGATGAGATGGCCGGTGGGTTCAATGTCGTATATACGGGCCTCGAAAACACCATCGGTATCGCTGTATTTGTGATATCCATCCTTGCGGTAGAGTGCATCGAAGTAATCCCGGTGGATAGCATCGAAACCGGAGTTATTCAGGCGTTCGCATTGTCCGGCGAAGATTTGCCGGAAATCTTCCATTATAGATAACCGGTCGAATAGTCTGCCGGCAATTTGAGTCATCGAAACCGGATTCGGAGCATTACTGCGGAATTCCGTCTGGTTGACATTTATTCCGATTCCGAGGATGGATTGGGTGATTTTTCCCTGTTGAATGATGTTTTCTATAAGCATTCCGGTGATTTTCCTGTCGCCGCAATAGATATCATTCGGCCATTTGACGGAAATACCGGCGATGTATTTATCAAGCGTATATTTCACACTCAGGGATGCCATTTCGGAGATGATAAACGGTCGGTTGGCCGGTACGTCTGCAGGTCGCAGGAGGACGCTGAATGTTAGATTTTCTCCGGCTTCCGATTCCCACGAATTACCGGTTTGTCCGCGACCCGCTGTCTGAAAATCTGCCCAAACAATGCTTCCTGAAGGCAGCTCTTCCGTTTGGGAAACCATTTGCATGAATTTGTTGGTGGAGTCTGTTTCTTTAATATGAATGAGCCGGGGCTTATCTATGTTATTGTTCATGAGTGTTTGGAGGATTACGTATTGCAGGTTTTACTTTCTTTATTCACCGGTATACTCTTCGCGTATTTTTTTCGGTAATTTGCGTATTACTTCGTGGTAGGAATGACGTATCCATTGTTTTATTTCATCGTCAGACATATCCCTGTTTAAATAGATGTTATTCCAGTATTTCTTATTAAAGTGATAAGCCGGTTCCACAGCCGAATAATGATCGCGTAAAATTTCCGCTTGTTCAGGATCGCATTTTACGGCGATATTGGCTTCCACTGCATCCAATGATATCAGCAGGTACATTTTATTCTCTACTTTAAATACCAGTGAAACATCGTCAAATGGGAGTGACTCTGTTGTGTTTTTCAAACTCAAACAATAATCCCGGATATCTTCTGCATTCATGTTTTTAACAGTTTGATTATTAATTATCTGATAGGGGCATAAAAAGCGTCTTCGATATGTTCGATTGTGAAAGATTGCCCTCTTTTGACGAGGCTGAGGATATCGAAACGAATCGGTAAGTCGATACCGTGTTTGCGGGCGTAAGCATCCGAAGCTGTGACGATGCGGCGGATTTTACCTTTATTGACAGCCATTTCAGGTGCTATGAGATAATTCTCTGAACGCGTTTTTACCTCGATAATGACGAGTTCTTCGCCGTTTGTTGCAACAATATCAAGCTCATAGTGATGGAAACGCCAGTTTGTTTCAAGCACTTTGTACCCGTTCTCTTCAAGGTATCTGCGCGCTGTGATTTCGCCTTGTTTTCCTGTTTCGTTGTTTTCAGCCATTGTTTTACACTATAAATGGCAAATATAGTTATTTCTTTTTTATTGTCTTAGAGATATGCTAAGATGGTTTGTCAGGCCAATTTGATCATTTCAACCATTTCGAGACCGGATTGAGCATTGTCTTTGTATTTATTGCAGACTTTATATCCGACAGATTCATACAGTTTTATGTTTTGAATGCTTGAGGCGGCTGTGAATAACTGGAACCTGATTGCTTCCGGATTTAGTTTTTCAACTTCCAGGAGCAACCTTTTGCCTAGCCCCTGTCTTCTGAAACGGGGATTTATCATAAGTTTTCCGACCCATACCGCGCCATTTACAGCTTTATATTTGACAGAACCGATTATCTCATTGCCATTTAGCATTTTTAAGAAAGAGTACGATTCGAAATCAGACAAAATCGATTCATAGGTTTGCTTTAATGGCTCAATTTCATAGTTCCCATGTTGTTCGGCTTCGGTTATGAATGCCTGTTTCTGAAGTTGGAGTATTTCTCTCAAATCCTGTATTTCTGCCTGTTTAATAATAAAATTAATCATGTCTTCAATTTGTTGTCTGCAAAATCAGCCTTTTTTATTCTTATTCAGCCCTGCACGGATGCGACTGAGTGACTGTGGTGTGACCCCGATGTATCCTGCGATTTCTTTCAGCGGCACATGCTGGAAGATCTCCGGCATTTTTTTCATAAAAGCAAGATAACGGCTTTCTGCTTTTGGGCGGGATAGTTCAACAAGGAGTTCGTCCGTACTAAGCAGTATATCCACATAGAGTTCCTGTAGCCATTCGGTAAAACGTGGAGAAGTTTCCGATAGTTTCTGCGCGACTTCCTTTTTCATTTCGATCGCTATACTGTCGCTCGATGAAGAAATGGTAAGACGTGACGGCAGTTCCCGGATGTAGCCCCATGACGAAAAAACAATTTCTCCGGGAACAGCAAACCATAATGTATAATCTTCGCCGTCGCGTTCTATATGCGCCCGCCAGACACCCTGGCTGATGAAATAGATGGAATTGTCTATTTTTCCTTCGCCGATAACAGTGCTTCCTTTTGGAAAATGGAGCACCCGTAATGTACGGTGAAGCAAGGTCTTTTCCGTTTCATTGAGATTGCAACGCTCGTTGATATGTTTTATCAGTGTTTCCATTTTTTTGTACTCTATCCCTGATTAAGAAGGACATAATTACGAGAGATGTCGTGATGTCGGCTGCCGGTATGGCCAACCATACTCCTGTAACTTCCAGCCACAAAGGTAGTAATAAAAAGAATACGACAGGCAATATCACCCGCATGACGGTAAACAGTATAGCGCGTCTAAGCCTTTCAATACTTGTATAATATCCTATCATAATGATGTTAATACCGAAAAAAAGGTAATCAGTGGCAAACAAGGGTAATCCTCTTACGGCATATTGCCATGCGGCATTTGTTTTATCCGGAAGGAATAGTGAAACGATCTCCGAGGTAAAGCCCGTAAATGTCAGCATAATTATGATGGCAAAACAACAGGCAAAGCCCATTGACAGACGCAATGCTCTGTTTGATCTTTCCATCTGCCCGCAACCGTAGTTAAAGCTGATGATCGGTTGGGCCGACTGTACCGTAGCATTGAAGACCATAAAGATGATCGGAAACAGGTAACATACAATACTATATGCCGCCACACCGTCGGCTCCGAGGTATTTCATGAAGGTGAAGTTTCCGGCTATCATCATGATTGCAATGGCAATTTCGCTCATGAATACCGAAAATCCAAGCCTCATCATGTAGCTTACATTTCGTAAAGTCAACAGCATACTCTTTGCGCTTATCTTCAATCGGGTAAATCTCACGGCTATTGACTTGCGGAAAAGGTACACAATCATGATTGTTGCTCCTGCCGCTTCACTGATATCGGTCGCTATTGCTGCACCGAACAAACCCCATTCGAAGATAAAAATAAATACATAATCGAGTGTAATGTTCATAATGGTAGCAGTCAGCATCGCCCACATGGAAATTTTCGGATTTGTAAGCCTTATAAAAAATGGAAGGGCTACAACCAGTACCGTAACCGGCAAACTTATGGAGAACCAGAACAGGTATTCGCAGACCATATCTAATAAATGTTCATTCGAACCCAGTAATACAGCCACTTTTTCCGGAAATATCGTAAACATCAGTGTTATTACGAGACTGACGAAAAATACACCTGTGACCGATTGGGTGAAGTTTATATTTGCGACCTTATTTTTTCCACGCGACAGATTGATTGAGACGAGGATACCCCCTCCCATACCAAACATAAGTCCTAACCCGGTGATAATCATAAACAAGGGTGCGGATATGTTTACTGCTGCCAGTGCATCGCTTCCTATTCCGTTTCCGACAAATATACCGTCTACCACAGTAAAAAGCGCTGATGCGGCCATCCCCAAAATGGTAGGTAAAAGTTGTTTGGTAAATAACTTACCTACACTCATGTTCTTAAAATCCAAGCTATCTCTCTGCATATCAATTTATTTTAAAAAGCGGCTGCAAAGGTAGGTTTTTCATCTCCGAATAAAATTACCAATTGGTAATAAATGAAAACCTGCCTGATCGATCTTTTTTCTGGAATTGAAAGTTACGGAAATTACCGGTCCCGGAATATTCATTCTGTTAAAGATGTTTTTTCTTGTTCATTTTTTGAAAGAAAGAGTTATCTTTGCATACTAAACGGTAGGTATTATGGCGGATTCGAAAAAGCAAATATTGCAAACGGCATTACAATTATTGATGAGGCATTCGTATAAAGAAGTGTCTTTAAGAGATATTGTCAACGAAGTAGGTTTGACGAAAGGGGCATTTTATCATTATTACACCAGTAAAGAAGAACTGTTTGAAGAAGTAGTCAAGTATTTTTATAATAATGCTATCATTACGAATTATAGTAGTTTCCCCAAAGATTCTCTGAAAGAGTTTTATCAACATTATCTGGAAGTTTTGCAGAAGCCCGACGACTTTGATGATATTGAGGACGGTATGAATTTATTTGTTTTTCTGTCGGAGGCGTCTAAGAGGCTTCCTGATTTTCAGGAGATACATCTGGCGCAACGGAAGAAGGAACTTTGGGCATGGTCGGAAATCGTTGAAACGGCTAAGAGAAGTAAAGAGATAAAGACTTCGGTACCAAATGAAGAATTGGCGGTTATGTTTCTGAATATGAGCGATGGTATTTTGATAAACAGATCTTTAAGTCAGATGAATAGCATGGAAGTCCTCAATAATATTAAGACGGATTGGGATAATCTGTATAACCTGTTGAAAACAAATAAAAAAGCAGATAAAGAATAGATGTTTTTTACACAATATTAATTATTTGATTATTAGCAAATAAAGTTTTTATTGAGTATGGAATTTGAATCTAGTTGAAAAAAAAATCACTTCTTTCTTCTTTTCGTAAAATATTTTTTCCTCTCAGTTGTCAGTATAAATAGAGCGCGCTTGGAGCAAGAAAAAATAGTAAGACATAAAAAATGAAAAAGAGTTATGAAAGCAAGAGGATTTAAAATGGTTTTGATGGGGTTGGTTGCTTTGGCGGCATTTAGTGCAATAGTTATGCTGTTGTGGAATTTGCTGCTGCCGGGTCTGTTCGGTTTGTCAACCATTAATTTCTGGCAGGCGTCAGGTTTATTTATACTCTCACGTATCTTATTTGGTCGTCTGGGATTTGGCGGAGGAAGAATGATGATGGCCCACGGAATGCATGGCGGAGGTATGAATCCTATCCATAAAAAATGGATGAAGATGACACCCGAGCAACGTAAAGAATTTATTCGTAAGAGGCGGCAATTTGGTTTTGGACATCCGTTCGGTGGAGAACATTTTGATATGGAGGAAAATGAAGAGCAGGGAAGAGGATATGAATGAACAGTCTGAAAAACAGAATGTTGAAAAGATTATAAGAGAGTATCAGCCACGCCTGAAATCGTTCATTCGTAAAAGGGTTTCCAATACGGAAGATGCCGAAGATGTTTTGCAGGATGTGTTTTATCAATTGATTAAAACTGTTGAAAATACGGTAAATCCGATTGAACAGGTTGCCGCGTGGCTGTATCGTGTAGCACGGAATATAATTATCAACAAAGAAAAAAAGAAACAGGAGGAAGAGATGCCTGTTTCTCAATATGATGACGAAGGCGCTGTCTTAGAAGAGTTTTCGGAAATACTATTCAACGATGATAACCCGACGCCTGAAACGGAATACCTGCGTTCGCTTGTCTGGCAGGAACTCGAAATTGCTTTGTCAGAACTTCCCCCGGAACAAAGAGAAGCATTTGAATTGATGGAACTGGACGGATTGTCCGCAAAAGACGTTTCAGAAAGTACAGGTATTTCCGTTAATACATTTATCCCGGAAGCATTATGCTGTCAAACACCTGCGTAAGCGGATGGAAGGGTTGTATAATGACCTTCTTAAATCCTGAATATTTTTTTAAATATAAACATACCGATCGGTAGGCATATTTCAATAAATATAAAGTAAAAATAAATAGATATGAAAGCAACAATCATGATATCACTAATCTAATCATATCTGCAAGCATCCGGATTATGCCGTAACATTCTGGAGAAGCCTGACAAATTCTTTTATAGCATTTTTCTCGTAACCGTCTTTCATCCACAATAGTACGGTTTTAAGCGACGGTCTCAGGCCGGTAAGTGGTATAATGGTCAATTCCGGTTCATTCCTGACGGCAACGTCGGTCAGGATCGTTAGCCAATGGCCCGTTTTGAGCAGATTGAATGCGAGGTTTGCATCGTTCCATTCCAGATTGGGAGTGAATGAGCCGCCTTTTGATAAAATCCAGTTATCCAGTATGCCTCTTATGTATATGCTTTTATCCGGCAATGCCAGGGGATAGTCTTTTATCCGGTTCAGAGAAAGTGTTTTTTCCGAAGCAAGCGGATGAAGACGGTGCATCACTACGTACAATGATGTATTGAAAAGAGGAAAGGCTTCCATCCTTGCATCGGAAGGATTTTCTTCGAAGCAGAGAACCATATCGAGTCTGCCGTGTTGTAAAAGTGAGATCAGTTCGTCGGAAGACTGACGTACAACAGAAATGCGGACATCCGGATACGTTTGTGAAAATGCAAGCAAGGCGCCTGTCAGCATCGGCGTCAGATTGAATGTACAGCCGATGATAAGTGTGCCGGTATGAAGACCCTGCAAGTCTTTTATCGCCTGTATCGCATTAGTCGAACTTGCCAGCGTACGCTGAGCATGAGGCAGGAAGAGAGCACCCGCATCCGTCAGTTCCATCTTTCTTTTATTCCTTTTGAACAGGCTGACATCTAATTCGGTTTCGAGCTGCTTGATTTGTTGCCATAAAGTACTTTCTGCGACAAAACACTCTTTTGCCGCCTCCGTGAAGTTTAATAATTCCGCTGCCTTTACGAAATATTTTATCTGTCTTAATTCCACCGTTTTATTCTTTATGCAAAGGTAATAACTATTTGGAATAATCCGGTTTAACGATCTGAAATCATCTGTAAAATCGTTTTTGCCTATTATATAATCGTATTTTTCCCAGACAGAAATACAACTCAATCAATAGGAGTGAAGTAATTTTGCACATCGATTTTCAAAATTATAAGGATGAATCAAACGAAAACGAACGGCTCATTGTTGCGGCGTTATATTGTCTTTATTGTCTCTCTTTTTATCGTATCGCTCGGCGTTACCCTGACATTACGTTCCGATATGGGATCATCGCCTATATCCGTTATTCCGTTTGTCTGGAGTCAGGCTCCGGGTGTCAAAGTCAACCTGCTGAATTTGAGTTTCATCGTTCCGGCATGGACTATAGGACAATGTACGTTTTGTATGAATATCCTGTTGGTGTTTATCCAGATGATCCTGCTGCGCAAAAAATTTCCGAAAATGCAATTGCTGCAAATTGTTGCCGGAACATTGTTCAGTTTTTTTATAGACTTGTCTATGCTGCTGACTGTTTTTTTTCAGTGGGGTACGACGCCTGCCGGTTATGTAATGCGTTTTATACAAATGCTGGCAGGAGGAACTATTCTGGCATACGGTATAACCTGCGAAGTAAAATGTAATGTGCTTGTACTTCCTGCCGAAGGGCTTTCCATCGCATTGGCAAGGGTTTTTCGTATTGATTTCAGTAAAGCAAAGATCTGTGTAGATACAAGTTTCGTACTGTTAGGGGTGATGTTCTGCTTTCTTTTTTTCGGGTCCTGGCAATGGAATATGGTTGGTGTCGGAACACTTGTCTTAATGATTTTTGTAGGAATTATGGTACGTTTCTTTACCTTGAAAACAGTTTGGCTGGACAGTTATCTTTTTCCTTACAACAAGGAAGAGGCAATTGCAGGTACGGATGCGGGTATACCGGCCTCATTAGTTATAACGATTGCCCGCGAGTTTGGTAGCGGCGGTCATGAGACGGGTAAAATACTGGCGGAAAAACTCGGTATGGAATTTTATGATCATAAGCTGATTGATTGTGCGGCAAAAGAATTGGGCATTAATCCGGAGGTGGTGAGCCGTAACGAACAAATGCTGTCTACTGCCGGGTTACTGGAATTAATCCTGATGGACAAACAAATCCCTGCAGAAATGAATCCATCGGAAGGCGAAGCTATCTTCATCGCCCAAAGCCGTATCATCCGGCAGGTCTCTAAGGAAAAATCCTGCGTTATCATCGGCCGGTGTGCTGATTATATCCTCAAAGATCGTCCGAACTGCTTTAATGTGTTTATCCTGTCCGATATGGAATTTGCCCGTCGGCGGGTAATGGACGAATTTAAGCTAACTTACGAAGAGGCTGAGCAGAAAATACGCCAAACCAATCAGGGCCGTGCAAACCACTACTGGCAGTACACCGGACGCAAATGGAATGATGCTGCACACTATGACCTTGTTATCAACACATCCAGAATCGGAATAGAAGAAGCGGTAAGACTGATTGCTGAAGCTGTTAAAGGACGATAATGGCTGGTGCCCGATTTGTTACCGTATCTTATCTATGTCTTGGCAAATATTATTGTTTCTTTAAATGCAATCCGACTCCAGGGTATTTATCCCTGGATGATCTGGCAATAATTAGTGACAGTCAATTAAACCAACACCAATTCTTTTAGTCTATAAAAACAAGTAGCAGAAAGTTGATATTTTAAAGCGCTTTTTCTATATAGATAGTATCGATCGATATAAAACTTTCAAAGACACGCCCTTCGGATTGTGAATTGAAAATTATGGTTTAATCTCTAATTCTTTACCAGTATGAAACGGATTAATTTATTTATATCAATCGTTGTTCTGTTTATCTCTGTTTTAAGTTGTAAGAAGAGTACACGCGGTCCAACCCATCCTGATGAAACGTTCTCTTTAACAAAAGATTCCGTTATAGCTCCTTATACGGATTCATTGGAAAATAAGCCCCTTATTGTTCTGCCAATAGATATACAAAAAGAGGATAATGAAAAAAGATCCTCGAATGAAATTATATATTATGATAAACAGGATAAAGACAGTCTTTTAAATGCTACTCCTGTTAATATCGTAGTTGACGCAGGCTATAAATCTGTCCCGGTCCCGTTTAGTCCGGAGTATTATGCCGGTTCTGATATTGATTATGAAGATAATTATGATGATTACGAAGAAGATTTTTATGACGATGGATATTCGGGATATTACGAAGATTACCAGTCTGATGATGGTTATACCGGTTATAACTTTAATAACCCTCTTCATGTAAATTATTACAATGATTTCTACTTTGATCATTATTATACCTATCCATACGAAAACGGGTATGTAACCGAGCACTATTATCCAAATTATTATTATCCGTCCACTGGAGGAAACAATCACTTACGGCCATCGTATAGACCGGGTAAACCGCATAAACCGGGTAAGCCCGGACATAACAAACCTCCTCTGCCCTCCAGACCTCCGGTAATCATTCCACCGAAACAGGAATATACAAGAACTCCCCAACGACCTGCACCATCAAATATTACACGACCTGTAAATTCAGAAGCGGAAAGAACTTCCCAAAGGGATAGAAATGAAGCTGCTCGTAGGGAAACACAGGAGCGTGAACATAGGGAAGCCCGTGAACGGCAGGAACGTGAAAGACGCGATGCGGACGAAAGACGTCAGCGTGAAACCCAGGAACGTCAGGAGCGTGAACAAAAAGAAACCCGCGACAGACAGGAACGTGAAAGACGTGAATCTGATGAAAAACATCAGCGTGAAACTCAGGAACAGCAGGAGCGCGAACAAAAAGAAACTCGTGACAGACAGGAGCGTGAAAGACGCGATGCGGACGAAAAACGTCAGCGCGAATCCCGGGAACGTCAGGAGCGTGAACAAAAAGAAACCCGCGACAGACAGGAACGTGAAAGACGCGAATCCGATGAAAAGCGTCAGCGCGAGACCCGTGAACGTGAAGAACGTGAACAAAAAGAAGCCCGTGACAGACAGGAACGTGAAAGACGCGAATCTGACGAAAAGCGTCAACGTGAAGCCCGTGAACAAAAAGAGCGTGAACAAAAAGAAACTCGCGACAGACAGGAACGTGAAAGACGTGAATCCGACGAAAAGCGTCAACGTGAGACTCGTGACCGTAAAGAACGTGACCGTAAAGAAACCCGTGACAGACAGGAACGTGAAAAACGTGAATCCGATGAAAAACGTCAGCGCGAAACGCGGGAGCGGCAGGAACGCGAATCCCAGGAACGGCAACGTACTACAACTTCTACAAACTTTTCAGGGACAAGACAAGGAGGGAGAAGATGAACTGAAAAAATTATCCTTTTTTATTGTGGATTCCATTATTCTGAGTTGTGCATTTAAAATGATTGTTCTATCAGGAGCAGAAGGATTTTTGATTTTTTCAATCATAAGTTCGGCTGCAATTTTTCCCATTTCATAAAGAGGTTGTTCCACTGATGTAAGCGGGGGATCAAGTAAAGTAGATGTTGTCGTTCCTGAGAATCCTGCAACGGCAACATCTTCCGGGATACGCAGGTTTTGTTTTTTCAAAAACTTCATGGCCCCGATTGCTACGGGATCATTGAAACCAAATATTGCATCAAATTCAATTTCCTGATTAATAAGTTCTTTTATGGCACGTTCGCCATCCGGAATGTCGATGCCGGATTCTATAATAAGACTGCTATCATAAGGAATCTTAAACTTTTTAAGTGCGTCCATATAACCTTTCTTGCGATCGATTGTACTACATAAGTCATTGGGACCGGATAAATGCGCGATCCTTCTTTTCCCTGCACGTATAAGATGTTCAACCAGAAAGAAAGACATATTATAATCGTCAATTATCACCCGTGATGTCTTTACATTGGGAGAAGTACGGTTGAAAAATACAATGGGAATACCGTCATTCAGTAATCTGTTATATTCTTCAGCATTTTTGTTGATCCGGCATAAAGACATAATAATACCTTCTACCATGTAATCTTCCATCAAATTAATGTTTTTCTTTTCGTTCAGACAGTCTTCATTCGATTGGGTTATTAAAACACGGAAACCTTCTTTATCCAGTACATCCTGAATGCCTGTAATAATAGTAGGGAAAAAGGGAGTCACAAATTCAGGAACAATCACACCAATCGTTTTCGTACGCTTCGCGACCAGATTGATCGCATTAAAATTAGGCTTATATTTCATTCTTTGCGCTGCTTCGAGAACCATTTTTTTTGTTTCTTCCTTTATATCTTCTTTACCCGCCAGCGCGCGCGAAACTGTGGATTTCGAAATTCCCAGTTCATTTGCGATATCAATAATGGTGATGTGCTTCATAGGATTCGATCGTGTTATGACTAATTCGTCGGAAATATAGACAAAGGTATGAATAGTTTCAATTGAAAGCAAATAATTAACACCGGGAACGTTCCCGGGAATTATTAACAGGAAATATTTGGAGGAAGATAGGGAATAAAATAGTTTTGTTCCCGGAATCATTTATTATTGAATTAACCGAAAAAACAATGCTATGAGTACACTCGACTATATTACAATTTTAGGATTTTCAATAGGTATTATTTTAGTCGGAATATCTTTTTCCCGGACAGGGAAAGATATGAAGAGTTTCTTTGCCGGGGGAGGAGACGTTCCCTGGGGAATAAGCGGGCTTTCCTTGTTTATGGGATTCTTTTCAGCGGGCACCTTTGTTGTTTGGGGATCTATTGCTTACTCATTGGGTTGGGTGGCGATAACCATTCAGCTGACAATGGCCATTGCCGGTTTTGCCGTGGGAACGTGGATTGCTCCCCGATGGCATAGGACTCGTGTCCTGACTGCTGCTGAATATATTTCGGAGCGTCTCGGGATAAACGTTCAGAAAATGTACACTTATTTATTTTTGCTGGTATCTGTATTTACTACCGGCTCATTCTTGTATCCGGTGGGTAAGATACTGGAAGTTTCCACAGGATTATCGCTTGAATTAAGTATTCTTCTTTTGGGAGCATTCAGTATGATATATGTAGCCATCGGTGGGTTGAGAGGCGTATTGGTAACGGATGTATTACAGTTTGTAGTCCTTTTTGCAGCGGTTATTATTGTTATTCCTCTTTCTTTTGATAAGATCGGTGGCGTAACGTCCTTCGTTCATCAGGCACCCGAGGGCTTTTTTAAAATATTCAACGGTGAATATACACCCGGGTTTATCATCGCCTTTTGTCTCTATAATACTGTTTTCCTCGGTGGAAACTGGGCATATGTGCAACGATACACGAGTGTAAAGACCGCTAAAGATTCCAGAAAAGTAGGCTGGCTTTTTGGATGTTTATACTTAATATCTCCCATACTCTGGATGCTTCCTCCGATGATTTATCGCATTATGAATCCCGGATTAGTCGGTTTGCAAAGTGAAGATGCGTATTTGTTGATGTGTAAAGCAGCACTCCCTGCCGGGTTATTGGGGCTCATGTTGGGCGGAATGATCTTTGCAACAGCCAGTTCCCTGAATGCAATCTTAAATATTTCAGCAGGCGTTTTTACTAACGATATCTATAAGCGTTTGAATCCGAAGGCACCGGACAGCACTCTGATGAAAATCGCACGTTTTTCGACGTTGGGATTTGGAATTCTGGCTGTATTGATTGCTCTTTCTATCCGTTCAATGGGAGGTATTGTCAATGTAGTAATCAGTGTAGGCGCTTTAACAGGAGTACCGTTATATCTTCCGGTTATCTGGTCTATTTTCTCGAAGAGACAAACAGCCCGGTCTATTTTAAGCGCTACATTTATCAGTTTAGGTATAAATCTGTTTTTCAAATTCCTGACTCCTGTATTGTTCGATTTTTCATTAAGTCGTGCCATGGAGATGATTGTAGGAACTGTTACGCCTGTGATATGTCTGACTGTCTATGAAATAATTGCTTACTCCAAAGGATGGATTGATCCGGAATACCTTCTTTATAAGAATAAACAGCTTGAAAAGATGACATCCCGTTCGGAAGAAACTGAACCGAAAACGGATAAAAGTACGAACAGGTTTACCATGAAAATGCTGGGCGGAAGTATTTTGATCTCGGGAATTGCTATTTTCATTCTTGGTATACTTTCTTCGGAAGGACAGTATATGCCCGTAATAATGGGATGTGTCCTCACCTTAACAGGATCATTTTTATTTGCAAAAGCACTCAGAAATAAATAAGCTACTATCTAAATAAAATATATACAAGAATGGAAATCTACAATTTCGAGAACGACAGGCGATTGAAGTGCGAAGTCAGGAATTATGATCTGGTTGTTGCAGGAGGAGGAATATCCGGAGTGTGTTGTGCAATTACAGCAGCCAGAGAAGGGCTTTCGGTTGCGCTTATACAAGATCGCCCGGTACTTGGCGGGAATGCTTCCAGTGAAGTACGCTTATGGGTATTGGGCGCTACCTCTCACATGGGAAACAATAACCGTTGGGCACGCGAAGGAGGAGTTATAAATGAATTGTTGGTGGAGAACACATACAGAAATAAGGAAGGAAATCCTGTCTTGTTTGATATGGTATTAATGGATAAAGTGCTGTCAGAAGAAAATATTTCTCTTTTCCTGAATACGATCATTCATGATGTAAAGAAAGACATATCGGCATCCATCCGGTCTATTATCGCTTTTAATGCATCATCGGAAACTTCTTATGAGTTTAATGCACCTCTTTTTGTCGATTGTACAGGTGATGGGATCGTTTCTTATCTGGCAGGCGTTCCGTTTCGTATGGGCGCTGAAGATCGTGAAGAGTATAATGAAGCTTTTGTTCCTGATAAAGAAAAATATGGTGAATTGCTTGGGCATAGTATCTTTTTCTATATGAAAGATACAGGGAAACCGGTTCATTATGTTGCTCCGGCTTTTGCCCTGAAAGATGTGGAGAAGAAGATTCCTAAAATATTCAAAAGCGAATATTTTAATACGGGGCATCACGGATGCAAATATTGGTGGTTGGAATATGGCGGGCGAATTGATACGATCCACGACACGGAGACTATTAAATATGAGCTATGGAAAATCGTTTATGGAATATGGGATTACGTTAAGAATTCGGGAAAGTTTCCCGAGATGGAGAATTATACCCTTGAATGGGTAGGTCTTATTCCGGGTAAAAGAGAAAGCCGCCGTATGAAAGGTTTGTATACATTGACTCAACAGGATATTATTGAGCAAAGAATACAAAAGGATGCAGTGGCGTTTGGCGGATGGGCAGTAGATCTTCATTGTGCTGATGCGGTATATAGTCCGATGAGAGGATGCGACCAATATCATTCCAAAGGCATATATTCTATTCCTTACAGATGTTATTTGCCCGAATCAATTGATAATCTTTTTATTGCCGGTAGACTGATCAGTGTGTCACATGTTGCTTTTGCTTCTACCCGTGTTATGGCGACTTGCGGTCATGGTGCGCAAGCGGTAGGAATGGCAGCGGCCTTGTGTCGTAACAGGGGCATATTGCCTAAAGATTTATTAGAGGAAAAGAACATTGCGATACTACAGGAAAAATTGAATATAGCCGGACAAAGTATCCCTTTATTACCGATAAATGGTGATGGCAATCTGGCTTTACAGGCGGCAATCTCAACTTCATCATTTTTGAATTTATCCGAACTATCTTTTGATGGTGAATGGCTACCGTTGGATTTTTCGTCTGCTCAGATGCTTCCTGTGGAGGCCGGAAAGAAATACTGCTTTGAGGTAGAACTGGATGTGGAAGAGAAAACCACTCTTGTAACAGAGTTAAGGTGTTCATCAAAGCCAACGAACTATACTCCCGATGTAATTGTTGAGAAAATGGAAATTGCGCTTGAACCTGGTGTGCAAAGAGTCAACCTCTCTTTTTCGAAAGGAGTATCCGGAGATCAATATGGGTTCCTTATTTTTCTAAAAAACAGCGCTGTTAAGATTAAGACATCCCGAAGCCGGATTTCCGGAATACTGTCTGTTTTCAATAAATTCAATATTGCAGTCAATAATTATGGTCGTCAGGAACCTCCGGAAGGATGCGGATTGGAATCATTCGAGTTTTGGTGTCCCGATCGTCGGCCAAAGGGAGAAAATCTTGCCATGAAAATTTCTCCTTCACTGGAAATAGGAAATGTAAACGAGCTAAGAAACGGGTCTATACGTCCCATAGCACGTCCAAACGCTTGGATTGCAGATATGGCAGATTCCTCTCCGTGGATAGAACTTAACTGGGAGAAACCTCAGAATATTAAAGAAATAAAACTCTATTTCGATACGGATTATGATCATCCGATGGAGTCGGTTCAAATGGGACATGCGGAGAATGTGATGCCTTTCTGTGTTCGTGATTTTAAAATAGAATGTAATGGTCAAACGATAGTGGATTGTAAAAATAACTATGAAACCATCCGCACTTTTATATTAAAAGAAGAGGTAATAACGGATTTTTTACGGATTCATATGGTCAATCCTTCTTCTGTAACACCGGCTTCTGTTTTTTACATCTATGTGTGTTGAATAAGATATACTGCTATAATTACGCAATATCCTGAAAAACAATAAACCTAAATAAACAAAGAGTATTATGAGAAGATTTTATTTTATGTTGTTGGCCTTTATCTCTTTACAGACGGTCTATGCACAAAATCCGGAGATAAAAGGAGTTGTTACAGATGAGTACGGAGAGGGACTGCCGGGCGTAACGGTTTCGGTGAATAATGGTGAAAAGGGAACAATTACCGATGTGGATGGAAACTACCTGTTTTCCGGTTTATCAACCGGATCTGTGTTGAAATTTACTTATATAGGTTATGAGCCGCAAGAAGTAAAGATTCAATCGCAGACTGTGATTAATATCCAAATGGTTCCCAGCTCTATCATTCTTGATGAAGTGGTTGCAGTAGGATATGCAGTCCAGAAAAAGGTGAATCTTACCGGGGCGGTTGAATCTGTAAATGTGACAGATTTGTTGGACAAACCGGTAGGAGTGACTTCCGAAGCATTACAAGGTGTAAGCGCCGGACTTACTGTAACACGGTCGAGTGGTAAACCCGGAGATGGCTCTACCTTGCGCATTCGTGGAATCGGTACCTTGGGAGACTCGAACCCATTGGTTCTTATTGATGGCGTGGAGGGAGATATTGATGCTGTTGATCCGAATATGATTGAAAATATTTCCGTACTGAAAGATGCGGCTTCGGCTGCCATATATGGTTCGCGTGCGGCTAACGGAGTCATCCTGGTAACAACCAAACGTGGAGCAAAAAATCAGCAAATCAAGGTCGATTATAATCTGCACATGGGATGGCAGGCTCTTACCGACAAACCTAAATTCACGGATGGCTATACGTATATGGTGATGCATAATGAAGCTATGCGGAATGAAGAAAAGAAAGAATTGTACTCTGCCGGATATTTGCAGGAATACCTGGACAATAAGGCTATTAATCCTGATCTTTACCCGGATGTGGATTGGCAGAAAGAAATCTATACGGAATCAGGTTTTCAGCAGCGTCATTCCATCAGTGTGAGCGGAGGTACGGAGAAATTAAGTTCTATGGCGATGTTCTCTTTCAACGAGCAAAACGGTATTGTGGCAAACTATAATTATAAGCAATACAATCTGAGGTTTAATAATGACTATATCGTTAATAGATACCTTCGCCTGAAAGCTGACGTATCATTAAAGAAAACGGGAAGTGATACTCCTTATGACGGAGAAAATGCATCAAGTGGTATTTTTTATGGTGTAAACCGTGCAGCTCCGATCTATGCTGCCCTATTAAGTGACGGAAGGTATGCAGCCAATGCATTAGGCGGAAGCAATACCCTTGCGAACGTGCATGCACGTGGTTTTGACAAAAATAACCAGCATTCTTTCCTGGGACGTTTTTCGGCGGTCATCACACCGATAGAGGGCGCGTCGGTTGATGTATCCTACATGCCGGAATACTCACAAAGCGGATTGAAGAAATTTGAGAAGCCAATTGCTCTTTATACCCCGGGGTTTGAAGAGCCTACTTATTCGGTTCCGCAAAAAAGTTATCTGGAACAGAGAGAATCCAAAAGTTGGAGAAACCAGCTGACAGCAGTTGCAACTTACCAAAAAACGATAGGTACTCACGATTTCGGCGTATTGGCCGGTTATGAGCAGATTGATTATCGTAATGAATGGCTTCAGGGTTCAAGGGACAATTTTACGTTTGTAGATTACCCTGAAATGAATTCAGGTTCCCTTGATAATGTAAAGAACGGAGGAAATGCCGAAGAATGGGCCTTGCGGTCATACTTCGGAAGAGTAAATTATGCTTATGCTTCACGCTATCTTTTCGAAGCCAATGTACGTCATGACGGTTCTTCCCGTTTTGCTCCCGGTCACAGGTATGGTACTTTCCCCTCTTTTTCAGTTGGTTGGAGACTTTCGGAAGAGAATTTTCTGAAAAACATAAAACCTCTTTCCAATCTGAAGTTAAGAGCATCCTGGGGACAACTTGGAAACCAGAAGATCGGAACATATCCGTATTTGTCAACTGTAGATCTTGCAAATATGGGATTTATATTCGGAGGAAATCCTGTCGATGGTGCAGGTATTACCAGAATGGGTAACTCAATTATTACATGGGAGACAGCCGAAACAAAGAATATGGGTGTGGATTTTGGTTTCTTTGGTAACCAACTGACCGGATCATTCGAATATTATATACGTGATACTAAAGATATACTTTTGAATTTGCCTATTCCGGGAACAATCGGACTCTCCGCTCCTGCCCAGAACGCCGGAGAAGTATCGAATAAAGGATGGGATCTGAACCTTAATTACAGGGATAAAATCGGAGAATTGGGTTATAGCATCGGATTTATTCTTTCGGATGTTAAGAACGAAGTTACGAGTCTGAAAGACGCCGGACCATTCATCACCGGATATACAATTCGCAAAGAAGGTTATCCTATTGATTCTTATTTTGGTTATCAGGCTGCGGGAATCTTTAAAAATGATGACGAAGTGAAAAATCACCCTACACAGATCGGAGCTTATGGGCCGGGTGATATTATCTATAAAAATCAGAATAGTGATAATGTGATCAATGCCGATGACAGGGTTGTCATCGGAAACCCGATACCTCGTTATAATTATAGTATTAATCTGGCATTGAATTATAAAAACTTTGATTTCAGCATGTTTATGCAGGGAGTTGGAAAACGTGATGTATATCTTGAAAAGAATGCGGTATGGGCCTTCTATAGTGGAGGAAAGGTGCAGGACTGGATGGTAGAAAACCGCTGGACACCTGAAAACGTAAATGCAAGTTATCCACGGTTTATTGCAAACACCAGCCATAATAACTATCAGGCATCTGATTTCTGGATATATAGTGCGGCTTATTTGCGTATAAAGAATGTCACATTGGGGTATACCATTCCGAAAGAACTGTTGAGAAGGCTATCTATACAGAATATGCGACTGTATGTTACAACAAATAATCTCTTTACCTTTGATAAAATGCCGTCGGGTATAGATCCCGAATCTCCGGCCGGAGATATCAACGGGTATCCGTTAACCACAACTTATGCAATAGGTGTCAATGTATCATTTTAATTAAATCAGATCATGAAAAAGATTATATATATATTTTTAAGTTGCGTAGTATTTCTTTCATCCTGCGCTGATTATCTGGATCGGTTACCTTTGGATAAACCGTCGAGTGAAAGTTTCATGCGAACCAAGGTAGAAATGGACCTGGCTGTGAATAATGCTTACAGAATGTTATATCGCTTATCCAATGTGATGCCTACTCACTTGTTTCTTGATGCGACAACGGATATTGCACGGGTAAGAGGAACATACGGAGATGATGTGGAAAATATATCACTGGGTAATCATACGCCAAACACCAGTTTGTTTTCAAATACATGGACACATTATTATACCTATATCGCCCGGTGTAATTATATCATTCAGAATGCCGATAATGTATCGGATGCAACCACTGAACAGATTAATATGGCCAAAGCACAGGCTCTTTTCCTTCGTGCGTTGGGATATGGTGAACTTGTTTTATTTTTTGGTGATGTACCATTTATTGATAAGGTGCTTAGTTCTGTAGAAGAAGGAAAGATCGGACGTACGGATAAAAATACAATCCTCTCTTCCATATTAAAGGATCTGGATACTGCTGCTGAATATTTACCATCAAAATGGAATGGTACTGATGAAGGAAAAATAACCAGGTGGGCTGCTTTATCATTAAAAGCACGTATCTCTTTGCAGAATGGTATGTATAGCGAGGCTGCAACTGCCGCTAAAACTGTTATTGATAATGCGGAAGCGAATGGAATTGTTTTAGCTAAAGATATGGTCGCGATGTTCAATTATGATGGAATAAGGAATTCGGAGGTAATACTGGATGTCCCTTTCCATGCGCAGGTCCAATATAACCAGGCGCCTCTTATGCTGTTTTCACGAAATGCAGGGGGATGGGCTGTTATTCAACCTTCTGTTTCGTTGATAGATTCTTATGGATGTATTGATGGCCTGCCCATCGATAAATCGCCTTTATTCGATCAGGCTAAGCCATTCGAAAACCGTGATCCGCGCTTATCGGCATATATCATTCATGATGGTACCTGGTTTAAAGATATACGGTATGAAACACACCCCGACAGTGTTTTAGCCAGTCGTGTGGTGAATGGAGAGGAAAGCCGTATCAACAACCAGGAAGTGACGAATGCTTTTGCATCTCACACCAGTTATCTTTTCAGGAAGTATGCAGATGCAAGAGACCTGAACGTACGTCAATCCACCATCAATTATATTTACATACGGTATGCAGAAGTGTTATTGACGTATGCAGAAGCAAAACTTGAAAGCGGTTCGGTCGATAATTCCGTATATGATGCACTTAACGCCATACGTAAGAGAGCCGAAATGCCTGAAGTTTCAGGTCTGACAAATGATCAGCTGCGCGCATTCATCCGTAATGAAAGAAAAATTGAATTGGCTGGGGAAGGCTTCCGTTTGTCGGACATTCGCAGATGGAAAATTGCCGAATATGTAATGCCGGGCTATTTCCCGGGCAGAAAGAAAAAAGATTATTGGTTTTCTCCGGGAGTACCGGTTATTGATGAGTATGGTATTGCCCGTTATGAAGGTCTTGAGACCAAATTTGAACCATTGCAAACACGGCGTTTTGATAAATCGAAAGATTATCTGTTTCCCATTCCTCAAAAGGAAATAGATGTGAATGACAAGCTGGAACAGAACCCTAATTATTAATCCATGTAGCACTACCGGTAACGATCAATTATTTGTGCCGATATTGATGATATAGGGTCATTTTTGCTGATAACACAGAATATATTAAGATCAATAATTAACAATGAGTGGAATGAAATATTTAGTTTTGTCTATATTTTGTATAGGGGCTTTAGCCGGCCATGGTCAGAATAGCAATATAAAAAATAACCGGATAGAAATAACATTGAATGGGGAAGTAATTTCTTTTTCGACGGAATTCACATTACTCTATTCGGCCACTGACCCGAAACTTTCGACCAAATATGCTTCTATAAAAAATGTAGGATATAGTCTTCCGGTCTGGAATACAAACGTCAAAGAAGCGGCTTTGGAACAGAATAATCGTACTGCAGCACAATATGGGGATGGTTTTGATGATGATATACTATCCAAAAGCATTCAACCCGTAACCGCAAATATTTTTGTGTCGGGTGAAAGACATGTCTTTACATCTGACGGGATGGTAGAAACGGGGAAAGAATATCAGTTTAATTATCCGGAATCAGTATATGGGAAACTAACTGTATATGCCGCAAACGGACAATACCCAACGCTGACTTATGAATTTATTCCGTCACGTGACGGATATTATTCTGTCGGGTATACCGGTGCACCATCTATCTCCGTTCCGGATGTGAAGGAAATATGGCAACCTATGATCTGGCATGAAAAGAGAATTCCGGATGAACCTTGTATGTCGCTGGCTTACCGTTGTCCTGTTCCTTCTACTTTAGTGAGTTGGGAAAACTTTACTCTTGGCGTTGTCGCTAATACAAAAGAATTTCCTTTCCAGCCATTGCCGACCGCGAAAAACAGTCGCTTTGGAATTGCTGTCCGTGATAACAATGATCGGTTAAAACCGATGCTTTTTGCTCCAATACTGGGTGGCGCCGAATCCTATATGAAAGCCGGGGGAATATACCGTTTCACACTCAATTTGTTTGTCGTAGAAGGTGGATGTACCACAGCTTATGAGCGGATCGGCCGGGAACTTTATGGATTTGAAGATTACCGGCATAATGCCTTAGGCTCCTTGAATGAGACATTGGATAATATGATCGATTATGGAATGAGCAAGTATAGCTTGTTCATTGATAGTCTTAAAGGATGTAATTATTCGACAGATGCACCGGGCGCCGTGAAAAATGTATCCAGTCTTAATCCCATGCAGATTGCATTATTAACGGGCAGACAAGATATCTTTGATAGACGTGCTTATCCGATGGTCGAATACGTTCTTTCGAGAGAAAAATTCCTTTTTTGTCTGGATACTTTACAGAAAATACAATCACCTTCCCGGAAAATGGAAGGACCTGCTGCTCCGATCAGTGAACTGACTTCCCTTTATAATATATTTAACAGGGAAAACGACGTGTATGTTGATCTGGCTATTGATGAATATAAGAAAGGCAGAATCCGAAATCTGGATAAAAAAGAGAAAGGAGACCGTTGGCAGAATGCTTTGGCAATCTATACGGCGACAGATAACCCTAAATGGTTGGAATTGGCCCGGAAGGGTGCTGATGAATACCTGGAAAAAAGGCTTTATACCATCCAAACGGATTTCTCTGACGAGAATGCCGAATTCTTTTTCTGGACAGGCTTTACTGCTGATTGGGCTTCTTTGTTTCTATTGTATGAAGCATCGGGTGATCGCAAATATCTGGATGCAGCTCATGAAGCCATTCGTTATTATACAACATTTGTCTGGTTGACACCTCAGATTCCCGATGCATCCGTTATTGTCAATCCGGACGGATATGCCCCTCATTATGCTTATCTGAAAGGGAAAGGTTTCCCGCAAATGAAAGCTGAGAAAGAAGTTGTTGAAGCATGGAGGGTTTCCGAAATCGGATTGACACCTGAAAGTTCTACGACTTCAACCGGTCACAGAGGGATCTTTATGACAAACTTTGCTCCGTGGATGATGCGTATCGGGTATCTGACAGGAGATCAGTTCCTTCATGACATTGCCCGTTCTGCTGTAATCGGCAGATACCGGAATTTCCCGGGTTACCACATGAATACAGCCAGAACAACTGTATACGAGAAAGATGATTATCCATATAAGCCTTTTAATGAGTTGAGTGTGAATTCATTCCATTTTAATCATATTTGGCCGCATATGAATATCCTGACGGACTACCTGGTTACGGATGCTTTTGTAAAATCAGAGGGTAAAGTGGATTTTCCATCCGATTTTGTAGAAGGTTTTGCCTATCTGAAAAGCAAGTTTTATGGTCATAAGCCGGGCACAGTTTATACATACAAGAACGTTTACCTGTATATGCCTCAACGAATGTTGAAAATGAATACCCCGGAATTGAATTATATTGCCGGATACAATGAAGATGCTCTTTTCCTTATTTTTACGAATCAGTCCAGGGCAGAAGAGTGGGCGGAAGTTCATCTGGATAATACCTTGTTAGGCTTTGATAAAAGTAAGGATTATCCGATTGAGTGTTGGGCTGATAACAAACAACAGCCGGGAGAATCAATCCTGAAAAATGGGGAAGCAAGCTTTAAAGTTTCACCGGAAGGAATAACAACACTTGTTATAAAAGGGGTCAAGCCATCCCGTGATTTTGTATTGAATACTTCGGGTGAGAGTATGAAATGGAAAAAATCAAGAGCATCCGATCGTACAGGGAACTTGCAAGCCATGATTTTGAGTAAAGGGAATGGAGAGAAATCAATGTTTGCTTACATGAAGGATGACGATAGTTTATATAGTAAAGCTGTTATGCACTACCGGGTCGATGATGGAGATTGGCAACAGTTTGAAAAGACCTGGTTCCCGTTTGAATTCACTTTACCTCTGACGGATAAAAATAGTCAGGTAGAGTTTTATCTGGAACTTACACGTTTATCCGGTAAAACACTGAAGGGTAAAAAGATTGTTCTTCAAAAATAATATTAGAACAGTATATGATCAGGCTAAATAAATTGTTTCTTCTTTTCGGATGCATTGTTATCTTCAATTCCTGTACCCAGGATCTAAAAATGTCGTCGCCTGACAAAAGAATATCTTTTGTTTTAACGAAGGATCATTCTTATGTGGTTTTAGTAGGAGAAGATACAATTGCCCGGATGAATTTCGGGATGCGTTTAGGTCAAAAAGAGAGAGAGCCTGATGTTTTTTATGAACGGATTGAATGTGTAGCCGATAATACGGTTAATGGGCATTATAATGAATATCTCCTGTCTTTAAAGACAGGAGATAAACCTGCTGTCAGATTATGTATATATAATGATGCAATCGCTTTTCGGTATGAATACGAATCAACGGAAAATATAAAAGTGATAGATGAAAATTCTTTCTGGACGCTCTCTGATGGTACTATCGTGTGGTACTTTGAACGTGATAACCATTATAAACTGAAGTCGTATGCAGGTAGTTGGAAATTTACGGATATTGAATCGTTGGATACTGTTTCCAGGATGGAAACCATTCAGGGCGCACCTTTAATTTTTGAATTTAAGAATGGATTAAAGGGCTTTTTGTCTGAGGCTGCCCTGAAAAACTACAGTGGTTTGAGATTGAATGCGATAGGTGGAAATAAACTAAAATCAGATTTTACGGAAAAAGACGGCTTTGATGTTGGCCATAAGCTGCAATCACCGTGGAGGGTGCTTTTCATTGGTAATGATCTGACAGAGTTGGTTAATCAGGATGTTATAAAAGGGTTATCACCTGGTCCTGACCCTGTAATTTATGAAGAAACTTCTTATATAAAACCTGGGAAATGTGCATGGAGGTGGTTTGCAAAAGGAACCGGAAATTTTGAACAGGAAAGAGATATTATTGATAAAGCGGCTTTACTTAATTTTCAATATTCCATGATTGATGAAGGATGGAACAAATGGGAGAATGCCTGGAATAAAATCTCCGAACTGGCCGTTTATGGAAAACAAAGAAATATCGGACTGATTTTATGGAAACATTCAAAAGAAATTTTATCTCCGGAGAATGATTATGGTGTCATGTGCTCCTGGTTGGATAGTATAGCAGATAGCGGGGCAGCCGGTGTAAAGGTAGACTTCATGGACTCCGAAGCAAAGTACATGATTGATTTCGATTTGAAACTTCTGGAGGAGGCGGCAAAAAGGAAACTCCTGGTCGTGTTGCACGGTTGTCAGAAACCGACTGGCGAACAATATTCCTATCCGAATGAAATTACCCGCGAAGGTGTGCGTGGAATTGAACTGAATAAAATGTCAGAAGGATACATCACTGCTGCACATAATGCTGCATTGCCATTCACTCGTTTTGTGGTAGGGAATGCTGATTATACTCCTCTTACTTTTACGATGCCCGGCGAAACCACTTTCGCCCATCAATTGGCTACATTGGTTTGTTTCACTTCCACATTGCAGGTAATTGCCGAAGACCCGGAAATATTATTAGAGAATAAATATATAACTCCTGCCTTAGACTTTATCAGGCAGGTACCTACTGTGTGGGATGAAACGATCGCACTTCCGCAAAGTGAAATCGGAAAGTTGGTTGTTATGGCGCGTCGTTCCGGTAAAAATTGGTATATCGGCATCCTCAATGGTGAAGAAAAACAGAAGGAAGTGTCCATAAATATGGATTCATATCATTTATTTTCGCACAAGATAACGATATTGAATGATGACATTTTCGCGGATAAAATACTTCTTCCGATGAAAGGTCACCGGTCCGGTAAAATGGAGAGAATTGCTTCCCTTCCATTTAGGGTAAGTGGTGGAACAGGGGAGGGGAATATTCCGTTAGTGATTGCGCCTAACGGCGGTGCTGTAATAATGATGATATTCAAACCAGATAATTAAATTCTGTACATATGAAAAAACAATTGATTGTTGTATCACTTATTTTATTTGCTTGTTTGCAAACAGTGAGAGCTGCAGATTTTCTGCTTGAAGCTGAGAGTTTTGAAAATAAGGGCGGATGGGTACTGGATCAGCAATTTATGGATATAATGGGCTCACCGTATTTGATGGCACATGGTCTTGGTAAGCCTGTTGCTGATGCGGAAACCACGATCACATTGCCGGAAAAGGGAATTTATTATATATACGTCCGTACTTATAACTGGACTTCTCCCTGGAAAAAAGCTGAAGGTCCTGGAAAATTCAAAGTTTCCGTAGATGGAAAGAAATTATCAAATGTATTGGGTACTGCCGGTTCTGAATGGATGTGGCAGTTGGCCGGAAAAGTATCGGTTCGTGATGCTAAGGTAAATGTGAAACTTCACGATCTGACAGGATTCAATGGCCGTTGCGACGCAATCTATTTTACGACAAAAGAAGGCAATATCCCACCTGTAGAGATGGAGTCATTAAATAGATTTCGTAAGCAGATGCTACAATTACCGGGCATCCCCGTATCGGCAGACAAGTTTGATCTTGTGGTAGTAGGAGGAGGAATTGCCGGGATAAGTGCGGCTGTATCTGCCGCCAGATTAGGATGCAAAGTTGCATTGATCCATGATCGTCCGGTGTTGGGAGGCAACAATAGTTCCGAAGTACGTGTTCATTTAGGTGGCCGGATTGAAACCGGAATTTACAAAGAACTCGGAAATTTACAGAAGGAATTCGGTCCGGTGAAAAAAGGAAATGCTCAACCTGCAGCATATTATGAAGATGAGAAAAAAGAGATTATCGTGGCCAATGAGAAAAATATTACTTTGTTCCGAAATTATCGTGCAACAGAAGTTTTTACAGAAAACTCGGTAATAACCAACATCGTTGCCGTACAGATCGAAACAGGTGAAGAACTGTCATTTGCCGCACAGGTTTTTGCCGATTGTACGGGAGATGGAACCATCGGGTATCTTGCCGGCGCTCATTGGAGAATGGGAAGGGAGTCCAGAGAGGAATTCGCAGAAGAGACTGCTCCCGAAAAAGCTGATGATCTTACTATGGGTGCATCTGTTCAGTGGTATTCTGAAAATGCGGATAAACCGGATAATTTTCCGCACTTTTCATATGGTGTTGAATTCAATGAAGAAAACAGTGAAAAGGTGACGATGGGTGAATGGACATGGGAAACCGGAATGAATTATGATCAGATCACTGATTTTGAACGTATCCGTGATTACGGATTGATGGTAGTCTTTTCAAACTGGAGTTTTCTCAAAAACGAATATTCTCAAAAAGATAAATACAAGAATATTAGATTATCATGGGTGGCCTATATTTCCGGAAAGAGAGAATCCCGCAGATTAATGGGAGATTATATTTTAAAGGAAGATGATTTACGTAAATATATTGTACACGAAGATGCTACAGCTGCTACAACATGGACTATAGACTTGCATTATCCGGATCCGAAAAACACAAAATATTTTCCGGATGAGGAATTTAAATCAATCGCTAAACATATTCCTATATATCCTTATCCCATTCCTTACAGGTGCTTATATTCCCGAAACATCAATAATCTTTTTATGGCAGGTCGGAATATTAGTGTAACCCATGTAGCCTTGGGAACTACCCGTGTGATGAGGACTACCGGCATGATGGGAGAAGTTGTCGGTATGGCCGCATTCCTGTGTAAAAAATACGGTATTCTACCCAGAACGGTTTATTGGAGTTATTTGGATGAACTCAAAAGGTTGATGAATGAAGGCGTCGGGAAAAAGGGACTGATCAATAACCAGAAATATAATGAAGGAAGCACCTTAAAGGAACCTCCGGTTTTATCTCAATAGCTGTATATAAACCTTTATTTATGATGGTACATTGCTCTTATTGTTATTCTTGTGAGAGTCAGGTAAGTCACCCGCAAACGGGATAAAGTCTTCCTGCTTTGTAACTTTCAGTTTGGATATAAAAGTATTATTTAACATCAGAAATCAGAATAATATTCCATCTTTCAGTAAATTTGTATTCCTAAAATTAAAGAGATATGAGAAAGTTACTATTATTAACAGCTATTGTGACCCTTATTCTTACAGGCTGCAAAAGCAAACAGCAGGAAAAAGTAGAATATGTAAACGCATCGGGGTATTTTGTTCGTAATGACATTGCAGATGGTACAATAATCCAAAAGATTACTTCTCAGGAACAGTTAGATGGGTATTTTGGCATGGGGGCAACCATGTCTGTTCGGCCAACGGCTTTCGACTTTACAAAAGAATATGCTATTGCCGTGATTCTTCCGCTGACTGAAAATAGCTCAACAATAAATATTGACAGCCTTTTACGGGGCAATGGTAAAGTAAACCTTTATTATTCGGTTCAGACCGGTAGTCCGCAAACATATACAAGCAGACCATTCACCCTGCTTGTCATAGATCGTAAATATGACGGCGAATTAGATGTGACGGCCAATAAATGATAGCTGTTTGTCTATTTTCCATTCCTACTGAATAAAATGAACGGGAGAGTGCAATACCCTTCAGATAGAACACTCTCCGGTTCTTTAATTTCCCATTTCGGACTCAGACTACTTTTTATTGATCAATTGCAGGCGGTTTAATGCGACCGTGCTTTTTAGCGAGCCAAATGCGACTGTAACTTGTTTGCCTTGTATTTCCAAAACAACGCCGGTAGCGGTCTGACCGTTCAATCTGACACTATCTCCCTTTTCAATGATGTCACTTTTTATTTTCTGTTTATCAATAGATTGGGTCTGTGTTTCTTTGTCTGATACGGTGATTTCAGTCGACATGGCTTCATTTTTCTCTATTTCCCTGCGCCGATCTTCCCAATAGATTTTATCGCGGGCAATAGATTGCAACAGATTATCCATATTGATAAATTCTTCTCCTATTTTGGCCGATGAGTCTACGATAATATCTTCCGGCAGTCCAATCCGCCGGGCTACTTCGATGGCAAACGCACTTCCCGGATTACCGATGGAAAGCCTGTATAGGGGTTGCATATGTTCGGCATCGTAAAGCATCGCTCCGTTTATAATTCCATCTGTTTCGTATGCAAAATGCTTCAGGTTCTGGAAGTGTGTCGTGATGATACCAAAGCTACATTTACGATTGAACCAGTCGAGCAATGTTTCGGCAATGGCACCGCCAATCTGGGGTTCGGTTCCGCTACCGAACTCATCGATCAGGATAAGCGTTCTATCGTTGCATTTTTCCACAAAAAACTTCATATTGGTCAGGTGCGAAGTATAGGTACTCAGACTGTTTTCTATACTCTGTCCATCGCCGATATCCACGAAAATATGTTCAAATACGCCAGCTTGTGAACTTTCATGCACCGGGATAAGCAACCCGCACTGCAACATATATTGCAGTAATGTGACGGTTTTCAGGCAGAGGGATTTTCCTCCTGCGTTTGCTCCTGATACAATGAGTATCCTGTTTTCCCGGTTGAGATTGATATCCAGCGGATATGCTTGCTTATTCTGTCTCAACAATGATATATTGAGTAGTGGGTGTATGGCTTTTATCCATTCAATCTGCTGTTTGTTTTCAACGATTGGTTTTACTCCATTGATACGTGCGGAAAATAAAGCCTTTGCCCGGATGAAATCAATTTCACCCATAAACCTGTACGAATGCATGATAGCTGTAAGTTCCGGACGGACAAGGTCTGTAAATACGATAAGGATCTTTATTACCTCCCGGCGCTCGTCGCTTTCCAGTTCGCGGAGACGTTTGCTTGCTTCTGCTACGGCTTCCGGTTCGATAAATACGGTTTTGCCGCTGCCGGAGCCATCGTGTACCACACCCTTTATTTTTCGTTTATTTGCTGCGTTGACGGGAATCAGCATGTGTCCGTCACGCATACTGGGTTGTACATCTTTTCCGATAAGACCTTCCGCCTCAGCATTACGTATAGCTACTTGCATATGGCGTGTAATGGCTTTCACCGCTTCCGCTTTATTCTTACGGATATCGGTCAACTGGCGTGAAGCGCTATCTTTTACCTGACCTGCTTTATCCAAAATGGAGTCTGCTTTCTCGACCAATAAGGGAAAAACTTTTATTTTATCTGCCATGGCAGTCAGGCTGGGATACTTCACATATCCGGTGCTGGTTTCGGCGTTGTGCAGGAAGGAAACAATCTGCCGGATTGTCTGAAGTGACTTCATTAATCCTGCAATTTCCTCTTCTGAAAACCAAGTGGTAATATCCTCTCCAATCCGTTGCAGGGATTCGCGGACATCCAGGAAACCGTCGGTCGGGAAATCATCTCTGTTACGTATGATTTGTAAAAATTCATTTGTTTGCTCCAACCATTTTACGACGGTTGCATAGTTAGTCGAGAAGCTCATGGCTGTTACCTGTTCTTCTCCGAGCGGGCATAAACATTTTTCAGTAATAAACTGACGGATGGTATCGATACCTGTTTTTTGTTCAAAATTATCCGGGTAAATCATAACCTCATGTATTTTTGTAATATCAGCTATCAGCAAACTGACAAACCAATATTCAGTTGATAAAAAATTGATTGATAAAAGAATGAGATTTTCCATATTCCGACGAGGTACTGACTATTATGCAGATATGGACTTATATCCGGAATGTCTGCTTAGTACCATTGGCATCTCAAAGATCAGAGATACAAACTCGCAATATGGTATTTACACGGAAGCAAAATTCATAAAAAGGGTGTCTTAAATTTTTCCGGTGCAAAGATAATAACTTTTCTTTTATTAAAAAATTGTGTGAAATTTTTGTGTAATTAGAAAATGCCCTTTATATTTGCGTAATCAATTACGTAAATTGAAACATTAAATGATCAGGATATGAATTTTTTCAATAAAACAGGGAAAATGGCCATTGGCAGTAGACTGCGTATGCTAACTGACAGGATAACAGATGATGCTGCACGGATTTACAAATTATATGGAATAGACCTGAAAGTGAAATGGTTTCCGGTTTTTTTTGTTTTATCGGACGGCGAACCGAAAACGATTACTGCTATCGCAAAAGAGATCGGGCATTCTCATCCTTCGGTAAGTAATATCATCAGGGAAATGTCGACTGAAGGAATTATAAAGGAAAAAAAGGATAAATCCGACGGCCGGAGAAATATGATTGTATTATCTGCAAAAGGTAAAAGCATTGCGAAGAGAATGCCTGACCAGTATGCGGATGTGGTGGCTGCTATTGAAAGTATTTCCGGACAGACAAAACATGATTTGTGGAAAGCCATTGAAGAATGGGAATTCCTGCTGTCGGAAAAATCACTTTTGAAACGGGTCGAAGATGAAAAGAAAGCAAGGGAAAGTATGAGTGTGCGGATCGTTCCTTATGATTCCCGTTATCGTGAAGTGTTCAGGACACTTAATGAAGAATGGATCAAAAGTTATTTTGAGATGGAGGAAGCTGATCATAAGGCATTGGATGATCCGGAAGGATATATCTTACAAAACGGAGGACATATTTTTGTGGCGCTCTATAAAGATGAGCCGGTAGGAGTCTGTGCCCTGCTTAAAATGAATGACGGATACTATGATTTCGAATTGGCAAAAATGGCAGTCAGTCCAAAGGTACAAGGAAAGAATATCGGTTTTCTGTTAGGACGATATGCTATTAATAAAGCAAAGGAATTCGGCGCTACCAAGGTTTATCTGGAAAGTAATACGATTCTGAAACCGGCCATCAGCCTCTATCAGAAATTAGGATTTAAAAAGGTGGCAGGACACGCAACCCCTTACAAGCGTAGTAATATACAAATGGAACTGTTGCTGACTTAATTGTTTGTCTGTCGTTACAAGCAGCATGATGACGAAATAAAAATAAACTGAAATAATAACCAGAATAAAAAAATTAACAATGTCTACTTATACGGAAGATAAAAGAAAAGTTACAACCCACAGATTGTGGGAAATGAAACAGCGTGGTGAAAAAATAAGTATGTTGACCGCCTACGATTTTTCAATGGCAAAAATATTGGATGAAGCAGGTATTGATTCTATTCTTGTAGGTGATTCGGCCTCAAATACCATGTTAGGCAATCAGACTACTTTACCGATTACTCTTGACCAGATGATTTATCATGCCCGGTCGGTAGTGAATGCGACCCAAAGAGCATTGGTTATTGTAGATATGCCTTTCGGTACATGTTCGGGAAATCCCCTGAAATCCCTTGATGCGGCCATTCGGATCATGCAGGAAACCGGAGCCGATGCTTTAAAAATTGAGGGTGGAAAAGAAATACGGGAAGATGTAAAGAAGATTATTGATGCGGGCATTCCGGTCATGTCTCATTTGGGATTAATGCCCCAGTCAATCAATAAATACGGCACTTATACGGTTCGTGCAAAGGAAGAGGAAGAAGCCCGCAAACTGGTTGACGACTGCCTGCTTATGGAAGAGTTGGGTGCATTTGGTATTTTACTTGAAAAGATCCCGGCTGCTCTTGCTGCTGAAATTTCGGCAAAGGTGAAAATCCCGGTTATCGGGATTGGCGCAGGTATGGAAGTTGACGGACAGGTTCTCGTAGTACATGATATGATGGGTATGAACAAAAACTTTTCACCCAGATTTCTCCGGCGATATGCGGATTTACATACGATAATGACTGAAGCAACACAGAATTATATCCATGATGTGAAAGATAGAAAGTTTCCTGAAAAGAGTGAATGTTACTGACATTTACAACTGACTAATCCTGAAAAAACCAGTTACGAATTCAGGATTAGTCAGTCAGTTTTATGCTACCGATTCGGTATAAAAAATATCGTATTATTGCCGGTTTCATATTCATTGAAATCGACATAATGTTTCCTTTTGCCCTACATAAACCAGATAATCTGATAAAATGTATGGACGTGCGGTTTTTGCGCATGCCCCTCACTCTCGGCAAAACATCTTATGTTATTATGAGAAACAGATTGTTTTTGAATTATTGTTCAATCTTAAAAGATCATTTGGAGAAATTTTTAATGTGTGATAGGGATCTCCCGTACCTCCGTAAATAAAATCAAAATCGAACAGTTGACTATCAAGTACATAAGGCAAGTCATGTCCTACTAAAGGAATACGTCCTATTTCATAACCTGTAGCATCAAGCACTTCTTTCTCATCGGCAAAAGACAACTTTGCACAACCCAAAGCTTCTTTTAGTAATTTGAAATTAATTCGTTCTCTTTTTGGACTTAATATAAATGCAAACAAATGAACTTCCGTTTTTAATATAAAAGTAGGAGCTGCTTTATTGACATCAAATAGATCTGTTGCATCCATTTTAGAAATTATGGGTTTATCGTGCGGAATAATTTCATAATTAATCATATTGTTGCTCAAATACTGAGCTAATTCATGTAATGTGAACATATCTGTAAATAGCTGTTTATAATTTTGTACTGCAAAAATAATAATGTAGACAATGTTTTTGAGAAAATCAGGTTGTTTTTTTGCGAGGCCTTTCCGTTTTTATTGACAATAAATTTTCTGTCAAACAAAATGTTGTATATCTTTGCAGTATGATTAATAATTTATTTAAAACGGATTTTGTGTTGTAAACAATCTGTATTCCTAGAACAGATTGTCCATTTGTTTATTCTCGGATAACCCTTTTCGAGAAAGGTTTTTTATATATTTATCAATTAAGTTTTATAACCTGCATACAATGATGATAGCATTGTAATGTCTTCATGTGTATGCAGTATATCGTAAAAAAGTTAATGCAATGATTAATTTAAATACTTATGGTTGGAACGATAAGCTGGACCAACTAAAACAAATGTCAACATTTAAAACACTGCTTCACGGACGGGTAGCTGTCGTACATCGCACTTGTTATGAAGTTATTTCCGAAAACGGCCTGTTTCAATGTGAGCTGACTGGTAACATGATGTACGGTAAACCGGACTTTGAACTGCCTTGTACAGGTGACTGGGTGATTTTTCAGGCATTCGACGAAAACAAGGGGATTATTGTCGATATGTTGCCCCGTGAACGGATATTGTACCGCAAGAAAAGCGGAACGGTTGCCGATAAACAAGCCATCGCTTCGTATGTCGATAAGGCCTTTATTGTGCAAAGTCTTGATGATAATTTCAATGTTCGCAGGGTTGAACGTTTCATGGTTCAGATTTTGGAAGCAAGTATCCAACCTGTGTTGGTACTCAATAAAGCCGATTTGAATTTTGACAGAAAGAAAGCGGATGAAGCGATCAAACATCTTGTCCGTCAGATGCCGGTGTTTTTTACAAGTATTCATCAACCTGAAACAATTCTTCTGTTACGGGAATTTATATCGGAGGGCGAAACGGTCGTGTTCGTCGGTTCTTCGGGTGTCGGTAAAAGTTCTTTAGTGAATGCGCTTTGTGGAAAACCGGTATTGCTGACGTCCGGTATAAGCTTGTCTACAGGAAAAGGACGGCATACTTCGACCCGCCGTGAAATGGTATTAATGAACAGTTCGGGTGTTTTAATCGACACTCCGGGCGTTCGTGAATTCGGATTAGCGGTTGATAGTCCCGAGACACTTACTGAGATGCTGGAAATTTCCGACTATGTCAAATCTTGTCGTTTTAAAGACTGTGAGCATATCAGTGAGCCCGGATGCGCGGTTTTGGAAGCGGTGAATAATGGATCCATAGAACCGAAAGTTTATGAAAGTTATCTGAAACTTAAGCGGGAGGCATGGCATTTCTCCGCTTCGGAGCATGAGAAGCGTAAACGGGAGAAATCTTTTTCGAAATTGGTAGACGAAGTAAAGAAGCGCAAAGGGATTTCGTGATTTGTGTTTAAATGGTGCAGGTGTTTTTTGAATGAGAATGCCTGCACTTTTTGCAAAATCCAAGCCGAAATTAATATACCGGATTTACGGAAATCAGAATGTTTCCCGGAGTTTGGAAATATACGGGAATATCAGAAACAGATCTGATAACAGAACTGATATTGTTAGCTTTTGAAGACTTACGAGTAGTTTGAAGTTGTCTGTCGAAAAACAACCTAAAACCGCAATCTGAATCCTGCATTGGCGATAAACCCATCTGTCGGCGCATAAATCTCGGCAAACTGCGGATTTCGAATATTTCCGGTGTACATAGCGCCCCAGCGCGACTGACGGGTATCGGTAAAGTTTTCAAAATTCACGAACAAGCTGAAAAACTCGAAAACGGAATATTCCGCTGATGCGCCCATAATCCAGTAATCACAAGTTTTCCCGCCTGTCGAAAGGTGCTGTGGGCTTACATAGAACAATTCATAACTCAGGCGCAACTTGTCCTCTATTTCGTACATTACATTCGCGTTGATGCGGTGTTTGGCTGTTAAAGGGTTGACTGTGTTTGTTCCGTCGAATTTACGAACGGCATCCGTAAATGTATAACCGAGGTAGCAGGAAATCTCATCATAACGCAGTTTGACGTTGGTTTCAAAGCCTTTGGTGTCTATCCTTCCGTCGGTGTTGGTGAAAGCATAATAAGCCGTATTTTCCACCTCGTTTAATATCAGCGGTTTTTGGATAATGGTATAGAAGAGCATTTGGTTGATTGAGAAAGACAATTCATTGAAAAGTACTGTTTTGTAATTCACGTCAGCATTTATACCGTATGACCTTTCGGGCTTTAGCATATCAAAATCCAACGGCAGGATATTGCGGAATGCTTTCTCTTCCGAATCTTCCGAAAAAATAGTCGGCATCTTGTACCCCAATCCGCCTCCAATCCGTGATGACCAGTTGGAATTGATTTTATAGAGCAATGACAAACGAGGTAAAACAAAAAAATCGTTATGATTCGTATAGTCAAAACGCAAACCGTTTTCAGCAATAAACTTTTGTGATATATTCCATGTGTTTTGTGCAAACAACCCGATAACCGAATTGGTATAATCCAATTTTCCCGTTGCAGGAATATTGCCTGATTGACTGAAATCGTCTGTTATTGCATTTAACCCAAAAACCCAATCCATTTTTTCTTTGGGGATAAAATAAGAAGCTTCGCCAAATCCCGAAAGTTGTGCACCATCGAAATCATAATCGTTTTGCTCAATCAGCCGTTTAAAATAACCGCCACTACTTTTAATGGTAAGCACCGATTTATCTGCAAATGTTTTCCCGAATTTCGCTGTGGCAGAATAGCGGTTGCTGTTATCCTGTTCATAATAAACGTGTTCAAAGTCAGTATTGCCTTTGACTACTTGCATATCACCGCCTTCCCGCATTTCCAAACCAGCATTCAACGCCACATTCAAGGTGGTATTTTTATCAAAATAATAAAAGAAATTAGGATTAATAGTCAGGCGTTTAAAGTGCGGAATATCCGACAGGTCATCGTTATTTGCGTCGTAAACCTTTTGTAGATTGCCAGCGGTGTAAAAGGTCAATCCTGTTTTTCCGAACTTTTCCGAGTAATAGGCGCTCAGGTCTAATGCCGAACTTGTATTGGTATTGAACAGGGTTGAAATTTCCCGTTTGTCTTCGGGTTCTTTTGTAATCAGGTTTACTAATCCTGCGATAGCTCCGCCACCGTAAAGTGTGGATGACGAACCTTTGACCACTTCTACCCGTTTGAGGTTGAGCGGCGGCACTTGAAGGATGCTCAATCCTTCGGCATAACCTGAATAGAGCGGAAAACCATCCTGCAACAACTGCGTGTATTTGCCATCCAATCCTTGAATGCGGATACTGGCACTACCTGATACTTGCGAGGTTTGCTGTACTTGTATCCCCGTACTTTCGGTCAGCAGCATTTTTATATTGCCGGGTTGCATAACGGCTTTTTCTTCCAACTCGCCCGAAGCGATTGTTTCGATTCGTGTAGGGATGTTAGAAATATTGCGACTGCTACGGGTGGACGAAACAATGGTCACTTCATCCAATTCAAGGGTTGAGGATTCCAATGAAATTGAGTATATGCTGTCTTTCTGCAACGGGAAGGTCAGTTGCAATTTTTGTTCGGCATAACCGATCATTGAAAAGACAAGGGTTTGTGTTCCCTGCGGGATATTTTGAATGGCAACCTGACCGTCGGTATCCGTTGTATTGCCAATCATTGCAGGGCGAATATAAACCGAAACACCGGGCAGTGGTTCTTGTGTTTCTTTGTCTTTTACTGTGACACGGAATATATTTTGGGCAAAAAGCGTTTGACTGGGGCATAACAGCGCCACGCTAATGATAAGGGTAAATCTAAACTTCATATTATTTATTATTTGGATTTTGTAGCTATTGAAATGGGAAAAAATGACTGCAGGAACAGTCTTCTATTCCTGAAAATGATTCATTTCAAATAATCCAAATAGAGTGCAGAATGTGAATGGGTGGTGGTTGAAAGGTCTCGGAAGTTACCGGATACAGGTTGTCAATATTTGTTTCTGAAATGTCGTCGAAACAATTCGGTGAAAGAACATCGGCACAAGTATAACAGAAATCAAAATCAATAATAATATGAATAGGATTGGGAGCAGAAACGTTTACTGCGGCGGTGTAGGTATCATATTCATCGTTAAAAGTATTTTCTATTCCGCAGGCGTTTGTTTCCAACGCGGCTTGCAGGAATAGCAATGACCAAAACAGGTAAAATACTTTTTTTGTTACTATTTTCATTTTACAAAAATACAGTTTTTTATGATATTATTTTTATTCTTAGGGTATATTCAAATATACAGCCTCATAAAAATTAGATATTATGAGTTAAAATTTCATTTCTATTTTATTAGTTAGACCAAACTAATATAGGGCAACCGCATCAAAATAATATATTTAAAAAGTTATACCTTTGTCGGCATGAAAACACCATTATCCCACTATTTTGATTCTGTTCTGGATCCTCGTGTTGTTGG
>JAITVS010000266.1 GCA_031285685.1 Tannerella sp. | reverse complement strand
TCCCTAACCGTTTTTACCAACAAAACTCAGGTTCCTCATTACCCATTGAGATAGGAATATGAAAACCTGATATTTTAAAAGTGAAAGCTGAACGCTGACACAGTTTAATTTACACTACCAACATAGACCTATAAAATTCAAGTCTCATCGATTTGCATCGATTCCGATTCAAATCCATAATAAAGACTTGTATCTTCTTCATATCCTGCCAGATCTCCGGAGGCTTCTTTTATCAAAGCGCGGTTCAGATACAAGTAAGCATCATCCGGACATAGATCAATTGCCTTATTTATATTTTCAATTGCCCCGGAATAATCGCCCATATCTTTCTTTAGATCGGATAACCCGACATAAACGAGTGGATTTTTCGAATTTATTTCCAAAGACCTGGACAGATCATCCATCGCGCCTTCAAAATCTTTTATTTCCCTTTTCACATCACTCCTATCAATATATATAAGAAAATCTTCCGGATTAATCTCTATCATTCTGGTATAATCCTGAATCGCTCCATGAAAGTCTTTCAATTCAAACCTGATCTGCCCTCTGTACTTATAAGAATAAACATCTTCAGGAAAAATATCGATCGCCTTTGAAAAATCATCTATAGCTCCCTGATAATCTTCCAAATATGTAAATTTGAGATTGCCTCTCATATAATATGCCTGTAAGTTACCCGGATCCAGTTCAATCGCTCTGTTATAATATTGAATTGCATCATCCTCATTCCGGAGATGGTTGATATAACCCATGTAAAAACAACTGTCAGCATCATTCGGATCAAGTTCATTTGCTTTCATAATATCGGCCCTCATACTCTGAAGATCTTCCAGTTGTTCTTTAAGGAGCCCACGATTTATATATGAATCTATATGACCCGGATCAAGCTTGATAGCCTGATCGTAATCCTTCATCGCTTCATCAAGATTTCCGGAACTAAATCCGGCATTGCCCCTCACATAATACAAATCAGCATTATCCGGATCTAATTCAATGACCTTTGAAAACGTCTCAATTGCAGCTATCCCCTCTCCTAAACGGTATTTCGCCATTGCATACATTTCAAGCGAAAATACATGCAATGGCTTTATCTCCAATATTTTTTCTAAAAGCTCCAGGGCTTTTTCATAGTCGGATCTGTACTTTGCCTCATATTTAAACTTGTTCTCTTTTCTGTAATACGGATTTGTTCTCAGCCCAAACAAATAATTTTCATCGTTTTCGACCAACCGTCTGCTATTAAGTAAACGAAATGCTTCGTTAAACAAAGACTCCAGTTCAAGATCCAAAAAACCGGATATTTCCGAATGTTTTTCCATTTTACAGTTACTGTTACAACAAGTTTTTATATTCTATTTTTCCGGTTCTATTTCAAGCAATTCCACTTCAAAAATCAAGGTTGAATACGGAGGAATACTGCCCTGCTCTCTCGAACCATATGCCAGTTCCTGTGGAATATACAATTCCCATTTTGAGCCTACAGGCATCATGGTCAGGGCTTCCGTCCATCCTTTTATCACCTGGTTAACGCGAAACGAAGCCGGGGCATTATTTTTGTATGAACTGTCAAATTCGGTTCCGTCAACCAAAGTACCCTTGTAATTAACTTTCACTTTTGAACTTCCTTCCGGAATATCTCCTGTACCTTCTATTATGATTTTATACTGTAAACCGCTTGAAGTCGTTTTTATGCCTTCTTTATTTTTATTTTCCGCCAAAAACCTTTCACCGGAAGCAATATTCCCTGCATATTTTTCCTGTTTATACTCTTCCCTGATTTTATCCATTTTACCCTGGCTATACGTCTGCGCCTGCATTATTTTCATATTATCCGGATTCTTAACTCCCTGATAAAAACCTGCAAGAACAGCCATTCTATTAATTGTCCGGCCGGAATCACCCATAAAAATATCCCGGTTAATATTTTCAATCCACTGGTTGTTAATCATATGGGCAATACGCATCCCTTCAAGATAAGCAACCTCTTCGGGACCATAATTCTTAGAGCCCTCTCTGAAACCTTTGTAAAAAGCATCCATGTAATTAGTATCCACTCTTGCTTGCGTTGCAAGATAACTCATTATACCATCAGCACGCGATAATCCGAAGTAATATGACATTGTATCAACCTCCGTTTTTAACTCTGTCTTTCGAGATAATGATGTACATGACCCCATTCCCAACATTGCAACAATAACAATTAAAATACTCACTCTTTTCATATCTGCATTTTTTTAATTAAACATTAAGGAAACATAGAATTCATCTTTGCCCGGAATTCATGCTTCATTTCATACGTTTTAAAGCTTATATTAATGATATACAAATTCAAATACATGTTTTTCAATCTTTTGGCTACATAACAAATGACTTTCAGCATGCAAAAATAAAAAAAATCAAATCTGATTGTATTTAAATATTTGAAGTCATCTTGACTTTTCATTTTTATTTATTTTGTTGAGAAGAATTACCATAAATGCAATATAGTTAAACGCTTTCCAACTTGAGACAGTTGTGTCAAACCTGTTAAGCAAAGTT
>JAITVS010000259.1 GCA_031285685.1 Tannerella sp. | reverse complement strand
CGACTATGTAAGTACAGACACTCTTTTCTATGCAACCAACAGAGCATTGGCAAACTTGGGAAAAGGACTGTGCATTAAATACTCTCATATTGCTGCTTAATTTTGATTATTTACTTATTTAAATAGAGTTGAGATTCCCAATATTTTGGACAATTTGATAAAGGAGGGTAAGATAGAGCCGATGGTTGCAGTTATGATTGATAATCCGACCGGCACATCGCGACTGACGGAATTACCTTGTAATTTTGATTTTAAGCAATTCGTGATTGACGAACTGGTTCCTTTTATCCGTAAAGAGTATCATATTTCATTAAATCCGGCGGAGAATATAATCGGAGGTATCAGCTATGGTGGGTTGGCAGCTACGTTTATAGCCTTTTACCATGCAGATATTTTTGGAAAAGTACTCAGTCAATCGGGTTCGCTCTGGAGAGATCTGGAATTGCGCTATGACTATGATGGCGTTGAGATCAGAAGCGATTGGTTGATAAATCAATTTCTCGTTGAAGAAAATAAGGATTTGAAAATATTTCTTGATTGGGGTTTGCAGGAAAACTGGTGCTTATTGTCAGGGAGAAGAATGGCAAGGGTGTTAGACAGGAAGGGATATACATATAAATTTGTCGAATTTAACGGATGGCATGACTGGTCTAATTCGAGAAAGACATTTCCGGCAGGATTGTTGTACTTACTTCAGGATTAATAAAAATTGCACTTGTTGGCAGGGATTCATGCGTAATTTTTATATTGGATAAGGGGCTGATTATTTTGGTATGGTTAATAACAAAAAAAATTATAATAATTTATAAAGTCATTCGTTAGTATTATCAGAATCAATTGTTTTTATAAAACATTTAGTATTGATAACAGATCGAAAACCATACGATAATCGCTATAGAATGATGTTAAGAACACTATTTTCCATACTATTTTGCTTGATGATATGTGCCGTTGCAAAGGCAGACGGCTCCGTTTATGCGACGAAATCCGCCCTGTCGGAGGGTAAATGGGTAAAAATAAGCGTCAGTGAAACCGGCTTTTATAAATTAACCTATTCCGAACTGAAGAAAATGGGTTTCTCAAATCCTGAAAAAGTTTCTGTTCATGGATATGGAGGATGGCCCATGGAAGAGGATTTTTCCAAGGCCGTTTACACAGATGATGTCCCTTCCGTCGAGGTATGGAGAGGAAATGACTACATCCTCTTTTACGGAAAAGGGCCTGTCAAATGGACATCCGATACCGGCAAAAAAACTTTCTCCCACGAAAACAACGCCTATGCCACGCTCGGTTACTATTTCATCACCGACGCTACGGAAACAAATGAGATGACATCCGTCTCATCACAAGGAACCGCATCTGTTCAGCTGGATACTTATGATGACTACATGCTGCATGAGGAGGAGAAATACTCCATTACGGTCGCAGGACGTCCGAACTCCGGACGCAACCTTTTCGGGGAAAGTTTCGATTTCAAAACATCACAGACTTTTTCGTTCTCAACTCCCGGTATAACAAATGACGATGCCAAAATTTCATTTCTATTTGCCGCAAAAATCAAATCGGGAACAGGTACGGTGAGCCTGAGCGCGAACGGAAACAATCTGCCCTTCAGTAAAAATTAACTTTCTGCAAATACTTCTGCTTATGTGGCCGCTGAAAGCATCTCCCCTGAAGTTACATGGACAGGAGAAAAAAGTGAGGCTACAAATATCGGTATATCCTTTAGTCTTTCACAACAAACAAGTCACCTGGATTATATACGCCTGCAAATGAAACGTCGGCTCCAGCCTTACGGAGCATGTACCTTTTTCCGCAGCTTCGCTTCCGTAAACCAAAATGCCGGATTCACCATTAAAAACGCTTCATCAAATATCCTTGTATTTGATGTGACGGAAGGTAATCCCATACGACGGATGGAGACATCGCTGAACGGAAGCGAACTGTCATTTACAATACCATCCGGAGGACTGCGCGAATTTGCCATGGTGGACATCTCAAAAACGATAGACGTACCGAAAACCGTTGGTGAGATAAAATCACAGAACCTGCACGGAATGGATCAGACAGACATGATCATACTTGCGCCCGAAGCGTTTGTTTCGGAAGCGGAGAGGCTGGCCGAATTCCGTCGTACCAACGACCATCTTACCGTTGCCGTGGTAACACCCGAACAGGTATACAACGAATTTTCAAGCGGAACGCCGGAGGCTACTGCCATACGCCGCTTCATGAAAATGTTCTACGACCGGAGGACATCGTCCTCAGATGCCCCGAAATACCTGTTACTGTTTGGTGACGGCCGTTTTGATAACCGAAAACTGACGGATACCTGGAAAAGTTCATCCGACAACTATATCCTGACTTACCAGTCAAAAGAAACATTGGGTGACAGTTCATACGTATCCGATGATTACTTTGGTTTTCTTATGGACCGGGAAGGTGCAAACCCTGTTACTGCAACGATCTGTATCGGTATTGGTCGTTTCCCCGTCACGACACTTACACAGGCAAAAAATGCCGTAGATAAAGTGATTTCCTATACGGAAGAGTCCAAATCAGGTTCGTGGAGGAATAAAATCTGTTTTGTGGCGGATGATGGCAATCAGACAGATGAGAGACCATTGACGCATATCAATGAATCCAATACTTTAGCTGATTATATAGAAAATAATCATCCGGAATATATTCCTAGAAAACTGTTTTTTGATGCTTTTAAAAAAAGCCTTTCCGGAGGAAAGCCGGGTTATCCGGATATTCGTACAAATATTCAGAAAGAACTGAAAGAAGGGGTACTGATTATCAACTATACCGGACATGGAGATGCGACATCGTGGGCTGAGGAAAAAGTAATGACACAGTCGGACATAAATAACGCAACTTATATGAATCTTCCGTTATGGATCATTGCCGCATGTGATTTTGCTCCGTTTGACGCACAATCCACATCAGCCGGGGAAGATGTTTTCCTCAATAAAAAAAGCGGAGGCATTGCCCTGTTTTCTACATCCAGAGTAGCATGGTCTTATGAAAATTTCAGGATAAATACACAATTTATGAAATACCTGTTTGAAAAGCAGGGAGGGCGTCATCTGACACTTGGAGAAGTGATGAAAAATTCAAAGAATGATTATAAGCATATCAAGTTAATGAGTTATGTTTTACTTGGAGACCCTTCACTAACTCTGGCATATCCCGATGAATATAATATGACGATTACAGAAATAAACGGCAGGGCTGTTTCTGAAGATCCAGTCGAATTCAAGGCTTTTGAAAAAATTACCATGAAAGGACTGGTAAGCACATCTGAAAACTCCATATCCAAGGACTTCAATGGATTATTGTCTGTTACAGTATTTGATGGTCGGCAGCAGATTACCACTTTAAATAATGCCGGCTATGGAACCTTTACATACTCCGATTATCCCAATATCATTTATCTGGGAAACGATTCCGTACGTAACGGTGAGTTTTCATTCACGTTCACAGTACCTAAAGATATTTTTTATTCATCTCGGAAAGGAAAAATAAACCTTTATGCCGTCGACGAAGACAACAGGAAAGAGGCGAACGGTTCCTATAAAAACTTTACAGTACGGGGTACGGCCGATATCACTGAGCCCGATGAATCAGGACCGGAAATACGTGCTTTATACCTCAATACGTCCGACTTCAAAGATGGGGATAAGGTCAATGAAACACCTCTACTGGCTGCCATTGTATGGGATGAAAGCGGAATAAACGTAGGAAGCAGTGGTATCGGACACGATATCATGCTGACAATCGATAATAATCCGGTATTGAGCTATTCGTTAAACAGCTATTACAGCACATACCTCGCCGGTGAAGAAGGGGAAGGGATTATCAAATTCCCGGTTCCGGCACTTGAGGTTGGGAAGCATACGGCCGAATTCAAGGTCTGGGACATACATAACAATTCCAGTTCACAAACATTCAATTTTGTTGTGACGGACAATTACAAAGTTTCCATTGTGGAACTGACAGCCGGTCCATCTCCTGCAAGCGAATCTGTCAACTTCATGATTTCACATGACCTGCCGGAATCAACCGTAAGCCTAGAAATCCAGGTTTATGACCTGAACGGCAGACTGCAATGGAAATATACGGAGTCCGGTTCTTCCGGAATGTTCGACTCCTATAATATCAAATGGGACCTCAGAAACGGTGCGGGCGCACGCCTGCCTTCCGGCATCTATGTATACCGTGCAATCATGAGCAGTGATAAATCACATGAAGTTTCCAAATCGAAGAAATTAATTATTACTGCATATTAAAGAGGTAATAATAAAAAGCCAACACAGTTACCGGAAATGCTGTGTTGGCTATAAATGTATTGAAGCTTTTTTCTATTGGCGTTACAGGGTAAGTGACCTGTTTGCGATCTGAATTATGCAATCGTTATTGATGAATCCAAATATACATCCTGAATGGCATGTAGTAGTTTTATTCCATCTTCCATCGGTTTCTGAAATGCTTTTCGTCCGCTTATAAGTCCCATGCCACCGGCGCGTTTATTAACAACTGCAGTGATGACTGCATCCTTCAGGTCAGATGCCCCGTGAGACTCTCCGCCGGAATTGATCAATCCAACGCGTCCCATATATCCGTTCGCTACCTGATACCGGCAAAGGTCTATCGGATGGGAACTTGTCAGGTTTGAATATACCCTGTCGTCGGTCTTTCCGAATTTAATGGCCGTGAATCCCCCATTATTTGTTGGTAGTTTCTGCTTGACAATATCCGCCTGAATTGTTACGCCGAGATGGTTGGCCTGCCCTGTAAGATCGGCTGATGCATGATAGTCAACCCCGTCTTTTTTAAACTGGTTGTTTCTCAGATAACACCAAAGTATGGTCGCCATACCCAGCTCATGAGCATACTCAAAAGCCTTTGATACTTCCACTAATTGGCGCCGGCTTTGTTCGGAACCGAAATAAATCGTAGCTCCTACCGCCACTGCACCCATATTCCATGCTTCTTTTACAGTGCCGAACATCACCTGATCGTATGAATTGGGATAAGTCAACAACTCATTATGGTTGAGTTTAACAATGAATGGGATTTTGTGTGCGTATTTACGAGCTACCGCACCTAATACACCGAATGTCGATGCAACGGCATTACATCCTCCCTCGATAGCCAGTTTTACAATATTTTCCGCGTCAAAGTAAATCGGGTTAGGCGCAAACGATGCCCCTGCCGAATGTTCTATTCCCTGATCCACCGGCAATATGGATACATAGCCTGTACCGGCCAGGCGTCCATGTCCATATAAAGCCTGCAGGCTGCTTAATGTACGGATGTTCCTGTCTGAATTCGTCCACACTCTTTCGATCATGTCTCCTCCGGGAATATGAATGAGACTTTTATCTATCGTCTTGCACTCGTGAGCCAGATAATATTCTGCCTCTTGTCCTAATAATTCAGTTATACTATTCATGATAAACCTAATTTATATATTTATATACTTAAAATGAGACAATAATTGTCTTGTATTATACCTTATAGATGTATGATATCAGAAAAAGATTCAAATATACTAATTTTTAGGCCTATATGCAATGCTTTTTTGTTTTTTTAAAGAAAAAGAATAGGAAGAAAAAAATGTTTCCCATTTTCAAGAAAAGAAAGTCTGGCGTTATATTTGTAAGTTCTCCTTTTGGATAGTATTGAAAAAAGTATTACCTTTGCGGCATGACAAAAACATTTAAATCGGATTTGGTTTAGTAAACAATCTGTACTTCTGATACAGATTGTCCTTTCGTTCACTCTCGAATAATTCTTTTCGAGAAGGATTTTTATTATTAAATTTTTAGTTTTTAATCTGTGTACTGTGATGAAAGTATTGTTATGCTTTCCGTGTATGCAAAATACGTTAAAACAATGAGTGACAAAAATAAAACAATTCACGAATTCGATTTCAGTTTAATCTGCGAATACTTTTCAAATGTAGAACGCCAGGGACCGGGTAGTCCTGAAGCAACAATAAAAGCATTGGACTTCATTGATAATCTGACCCCACAATCCCGCATTGCTGATCTTGGTTGCGGAACGGGCGGACAGACCATGACACTGGCGCAAAACGCTCCGGGTCAGGTTACAGGGCTCGATCTATTTTCCGATTTCATCAGTATATTCAACCGGAATGCCCACGCACTAGGTCTCTCAGACCGGGTAAAAGGCATAGCCGGCTCGATGGATCATCTGCCTTTCGAGAAGGAATCCTTAGATCTTATTTGGTCGGAAGGCGCTATCTACAATATCGGTTTCGAGCGGGGATTGAAGGAGTGGCGTGACTATCTGAAAACAGGCGGATATATTGCCGTTTCCGAAAGTTCGTGGTTTACCCCCCAACCCCCTGATGAAATCTACGACTTTTGGATGGCGCATTATCCCGAAATAGATACTATTCCAAACAAAGTAGCCCAGATACAGAATGCAGGCTACATTCCTGTTGCGACCTTTATTCTGCCCGAAAATTGTTGGACAGAGCATTATTTTACTCCGTGTTGCAAGACACATGAAGCATTTCTGAAGAAACATGCAGGTAGCAAAACCGCTGAAGAACTGATTGCAGGTCAACTCCATGAAATGGAGCTATATCACAAATACAAAGAGTTCTACGGTTATGTATTCTATATCGGGAAGAAAGTTTAAGTAACGATCAGGGAGATTGTCCTTAAAGGCAGTCTCCCTGATTCTAAAATCAAACGAAATGAGCTAATATATGGCTGGAATGAAAAACTGTTCCGGCAAAAAACATTCGCTCATTTTTATTTATCGGCATTTATTTCTTTTAAACGTGAATCGTTTGCCGTTCCAGCATCCGGCTGAATATGCCGTTTTGTTTTTTAAGTTTTTCGGGTGAACCCATCTCTGCTACACGGCCATTATCCAGTACTACAATTTTACTGGCATTAGCGACCGTACGCATACGGTGTGCAATAATCAGAACGGTTTTATCTTTCACCAATTCGGAAATGCCGGCTTGTATTTTGGTTTCGTTCTCCACATCGAGCGAAGCCGTTGCTTCATCCAGTAATACAATCGGAGCATCTTTCAGTAAGGCGCGCGCTATGGAAACACGTTGGCGTTCGCCTCCCGAAAGGGTCTCGCCGTTTTCCCCGATAACCGTATCATACCCCTGCGGCATCTTATTCACAAATTCATCACACTGCGCCAGGTGTGCGGCATGCAACACTTCTTCGTCGGAGGCGTCACGTTTGCCGATGCGGATATTATCCTTTACGGAAGCATTGAAAAGAACCACATCCTGAAAAACAACAGAATAGTTTTTCAACAGTGTTTCAGATTCGATCCGGCTGATGTCCTGTTCACCGAGCATGATCTGTCCTGATTGAATATCCCAGAAACGTGCGGCCAGTTTTGCCGCCGTGCTTTTTCCACTTCCCGAAGGACCTACCAATGCGGTAATCTCACCTTGTTTTGCTGTAAAAGAAACATCCTTCAACACTTGTTTTCCCGACTCGTAGGAGAAATCTACATTTTTAAACTCAATGTCGTAGCCGGAAGGAATGAAATCGGTTTCTCCCTGCTGGATAGGAAGCGCTTCCATTTCGTTCATACGATCGATACGGATATCAAGGTAAACCAATACGGCGATGTTGCTCATTACTTCACTTACAGGAACATACACGCGTGAACCGATCACCATAAATATCAGGTAAGTAAATAAGTCGATACTTCCCGAAGCCAATAATGTGGCTCCTGCAATGATAACACTCGCCAGACCCAGTTTCAGGATACTTTGTGACCCGTTTACAAATATTCCGGTGAGCAATTCACCTTTGGTTTGTGACTTTTCATATTCATTTATTTTTTCATCCAGTTTTTCCATATAACCGTCTTCCTGGTTATATGATTTGATTTCCTGGATCGTATCAAGCCCTTCCTGTATCTGTTCCGTTACCTTGCGTTTGTCCTGGTAATTACTTTTGAAATCTTTGCTCATTTTTCGTTTTGACAACAAGATTATAATCAATGCTACCGGTACAACCCAAAACAGCGCCAGTGATAATTGCCAGTTACAAAAGAACATTCCGGCAGCAATCAGCAGAATGCTGATTACCGAGGCCAACAACTGCGGTACAGAGTGTGAAAATTCGTGCTCCAGGTCACAGCAATCCTGCATAATGGTTGTGGTAAGGTCGGATAAATTTTTCTCACCAAAGAATGCCAGCGGTAGTTTGCGAAGTTTTTCGGCCAGTGAAATACGACGGTTAGCGCTTTCTTCGTATACCGTAGTGTAGGTGCTCCGGTACTGGAAAACGACTATGATAAACATAATGGCCATGAAAGCCAGCGCCAGTAGTATATAATAAACAATACCGTGCGCAACAGATGCCGACGCATTGAATACCGGACGAAGATAATCTTCGAGGAAGATAAATGCGAATACTGCCGGCAGCATTAACGCAAGATCAAGCAATATCGTAAAAAATATGCCTTTACAGAAATCTTTTGCACCCTTGGTCGAAAGAGCAAAACGTTTTTTTATTGTTTTAATCATGAGCGGCCTCCTTTCCTATTGTCCAGCGAACCGATTGCTGGTATTCGTTCCACATATTATTATAAATTCCTTGTTTGTTAATTAACTCTTTGTGTGTGCCTTGTTCGGCAATTTTTCCTTTATTGATTACCAGAATGTTGTCGGCGTCGGTAATGCTGGTCAGACGGTGGGCAATCATCAGAACGGTTTTTCCTTTGGTTAATTCCGCCAGTGCCTGGTGTATCAGATGCTCGTTTTCGGGGTCGGCAAAAGCCGTTGCTTCGTCCAGTACGACTATCGGTGCATTTTTCAGAATAGCGCGTGCCAGTACGATGCGCTGTTGCTCGCCTCCTGAAAGATAAGTTCCCTCCGTTCCGATTTTAGTATTCAGGCCAAGCGGCTGCTTATCAATTATTTCGCGACATTGTGCCATATCTATCGCCCTATCCACTTCGTCGATGGTTGCATCCGGATTTCCGTATTTGATGTTTTCGAGCAGAGTGGTTTTAAACAGTTTCGTATTCTGAAATACAAATGAGACATGTTTCATCAATTCTTTCGGGTCAATATCTTTTACATTGATGCCGCCAATGATTACTTGTCCCCGGTTTGCATCCCAGAAACGCGGAACGAGTCGTGCTATGGTCGTTTTTCCGCTCCCTGAAGCTCCAACTAACGCAACGGCTTTTCCTTGCGGAATAATGAAGCTTACATCGTCCACTGCATTTTGCATCGCTTCGGGATAACTGAAGAAGACCTTATCAAAGCATATATCAAACTTTTCAACCGGTTTGGGATTGGATGCAACAGGTATCAGGTTGAAACCGGTCAGCTTATCAAGTCGTCCGATCGCTTCGCTTGCTTGTCCGAACGCTTGTTGCAGGTACATGCTTCGCATGATGCTTTGTGAAAAGACCGGCGTTACCAGTACAAACAGGAAGAAGTTGAGTAAAATACCGGCAAAATCTCCCGTATTTCCAATCAAGAGGATCGCCGCAGGTGCCAATACAAAAATAAAGCTGTTGATTGCCACCGTGTAAGCGGACATCGGCTTTTCCCATGAAAGCGTATACCTTATCACCATTTCGTTGTAGTTCATAATGCATTTATGAAAATTCTTGAATGAAAAAATGGTTTGCTGGAAAACTTTTACCACCGGGATTCCCCGTACATACTCGACAGCTTCGGTATTCATTTCTTCGAGTGAAGTCATATAGGTCTTCATGAACTGCTGTGATTTTCCTCCCATCATGGACATCATCAGAATCATGGAAGCGACAACGGGAATCATACAGGCCAGTCCGAGTTGCCAGTCGAAGGCAAAAATCAAAACGAGCGCAACAACAGGAATCAGGATCGTTGCTGCCAGGTCGGGCATCTGATGTGCCAGAAAACCGTGTGTGATACCTGCATTTTCATCGATGATTTTGCGGATTCGCCCGCTGGTGTTGTTATCGAAAAAGCCAAGCGGCATACGTACAATTTTACGCATGGCTTCCCGTCGCAAATTTGACTCTACCCGGAAAGCCGCCAGATGCGAACACATCAGTGTGGCAAAATAGAGAATCACACTTCCGATGGCTGAACCTGCTGTCCACCAGGCATATGTGTTGATATTACCCGAAGGAGAAATAACTCCTCCCGTTTCAAAAAGTTCTTTGACTATAAGCCAGATAAAAATAAAAGGCGCCATACCCGCCAACGCACTGATAGCAGATGTTATCATCGACAAGGGAAAAAGTATTTTCCTTTTGCCGGCGTACTGCTGAAGATTTTTTAATGTATTCATAATTTATCACATTTATATTACTTTAAAAATTATCGTTCCTTTATTAGCGAACAATGTTTCGTTTTGTTCAACAAAAAAGGGAAGCTTTCTCTGCTTCCCTTTTTAAAGTTTGATTAATTCGCGCCATCCGGCAAATCCGAACCGGAAATATTCCCGGAAAAACTCCCGTATTTTCTGTCTGTCCAAATCGTGCGTCACAATCTCTCCCAGAATGCTTACCATCCATGACGACATCGCATGGATGAAAAAATCAGATATATTATTGGCGTTTGGAAAATATTCCTTTTCCAGTTCCATGAAATCATAACTGACCTGCGTAAAGTGGTCGGTAAGCATGTCCCTGAAATTCTCCATCGACGAACCTTGCGAATGATAAAGCAACAAGCGGTATTCTTCCTTGTATTTGAATATCAAATCGATATAGTACTCTATTGCTTCTTCGTTATGACCAAGCGGTGATATATTATCGAAGTCAATATAAGCCTCCTTATGTTGTTCGGTAACGAATTGATACAGCTTGTCTTTCGCGGGATTTACAATAGCAAGGAATATTTCATCTTTGTTTGTGAAATAATTATAAATATTGCTCAATCCTACATTTGCATCTTTTGCGATCGTACGCATAGACGCATCCTTAAAGCCTTTATTGACAAATTCGTTCTGTGCAGCCTGAAGAATCGCTTTATATTTGTTGTCTTTTAAAATTCTCATCTCAATAAAGAACATTGTTCCTTTTACGAATGCAAAATAACAACTGTTTTTTATATTATGTAATCCCCAATTATTGGTATTTTACCAGACTTCATATAACAATTAATGGTCATGATTTCTTTTTCGGAATAATGATTAGATGCTTTTCCGATATGTATATATCTGAAATAATGATTATCTTCAACGCGTGAAATAGCAATGGATCGTATTTATTAAAAGGCATTCAACCGGGGATTATTACAGAAATATATTAAGAATGGATATAGTTTATATTATTGCAGCTTTTTTGTCGGGAGGGATATTGACCGGCTTCTTCATTGCCTTTATAAATAAAGGAAAATATGTTTCTGAAAGGGAGTTTGATGAGTTGAATACGGATTTCGGTTTGCTGAATACGGAGCTTCGTGTAGAGCGGGAAAAATACAGAGATCTGAAAGAAACGCTTTCGAAAAGGGAGGTCGAAATACAAGATATAATAGAAAAAAGAACCGGATTAATCGCAGAATTGGCATTTGCAAATGCAAAACTTGAAACGCAGCGGGAGGAAATAGAAGGTCTGCACAAGCAGTTTAACCTGGAATTTGAAAATATTGCAAATAAAATACTGGAAGAAAAAAGTAAAAAATTTACGGAGCTTAATAAAGACAATCTTTCCTCAATACTAAAGCCTTTGGGAGATAATATAGATGTTTTTAAGAAGAAAGTGGAAGAGGTTTATGATAAAGAATCCAAAGAACGGTTTTCGTTGGGAAGGGAAGTTTCCAAACTTGTCGAACTTAATCAAAAAATCAGTGAAGAGGCAAACAATCTGACGAATGCCTTAAAAGGTAATTCGAAAATACAGGGTGATTGGGGACAGTTGATATTGGAGAATATACTTGAAAAATCGGGCCTGGTAAAAGGCCGTGAATATTTTGTTCAGGAATTTTTAAAAGATGACGACGGTCGCTATCTGAAGAATGAAGACGGGGGAAAAATGCAGCCTGACGTTATCGTAGCATATCCGGATAACAGGAAGGTGATTATTGATTCGAAAGTGTCACTGACCGCCTATACGAGATTTATGGCGACAAGCGATGCGAAAGAGCAAAAACGAATTATCGAAGAACATCTCAGGTCGGTTAAAAAACATGTTGACGAACTAAGTAATAAAAATTATCAGGATTTTGCACCTTCGCTTGATTTTGTGATGATGTTTGTTCCGAATGAACCGGCTTATTTGCTGGCGTTGCAATATGATCCGGAACTATGGTCGTATGCGTATAACAAACGAATACTGTTGATCAGTCCGACAAATCTTATTGCAGCGTTGAAACTGATCGTGGATTTATGGAAGCGGGAATATCAGAATCGGAATGCACAGGAAATAGCAGACAGGGGTGCAGTTTTGTACGATAAATTTGTCGGATTTGTGGAAAATTTCACAGAGATCGGATTCAATCTGGGAAGAGCTCAGAAAAGTTATGATGCTGCTTTGGGGCAGCTTAAAGAGGGTAGGGGGAATCTTATCGGTCAGGCTGAAAAATTAAGGAAATTGGGTGTAAAGCCAAAGAAAAAAATATCCTCCGGTTTGCTGACAGAACCCCGGGATGAAGAATCGACAATTGAAGAGGAAGAATAAAGGCCGGTTCTGTTTAATGGAAAAGGTGTGAACGAGAACTATTTGCAGAATTTTGAGTATATTTGTCCGAATAAAATTAAGAAGTATGGAAAAGATTGCAAAAAAAATAACAGATCTTGTGGGTAATACTCCCTTATTAGAGTTGACTTCATTTAACAAATTACATTCATTAGAAGCGCGCCTGATTGGAAAACTGGAATATTTTAATCCTCTGGGAAGCGTCAAAGACCGTGTCGCTCTTTCAATGGTTGAGGATGCGGAAAAAAAAGGATTGCTAAAATCCGGTTCGGTCATTATTGAGCCGACAAGTGGAAATACGGGTATTGGCCTGGCTTTTGTTTCGGCGGTCAAAGGTTATCGGCTGATTCTGACAATGCCTGAAACGATGAGTCTTGAGAGGCGTAATCTGTTAAAGGCGCTGGGAGCAGAACTGGTGTTGACTCCCGGAGCAGATGGTATGAAAGGGGCCATCTCTAAAGCGGAGTCGCTCGGAGCGGAAATTGAAGGTGCTGTTATCCTGCAACAATTTGAAAATCCGGCAAATCCGGCAGTGCATATCCGGACGACAGCCGAAGAAATCTGGCGTGATACGGGAGGAATAGTAGATATTTTTGTTGCCGGAGTAGGTACGGGCGGCACAATCAGCGGAGTTGGGGGACGACTTAAAGAATTGAACCCGGATGTGCAGATTGTAGCTGTGGAGCCGGCTGACTCACCTGTTCTTTCCGGAGGAAATCCCGGACCGCATAAGATCCAGGGAATCGGTGCCGGTTTCGTACCCAAAATATACGACGCATCTGTTGTCGATAAGGTAATTCCGGTTGCAAGTGATGATGCTATACGAACAAGTCGTGAGTTGGCAAGAACGGAAGGTTTATTAGTCGGCATCTCTTCCGGTGCGGCAGTATATGTTGCATCCCAATTGGCAAACCTGCCGGAAAACAAAGGGAAAAATATTGTCATCATATTACCGGATACGGGCGAACGTTACCTTTCTACCGTTCTTTATGCCTTTGACGAATATCCTTTATAAAATGGGTTGTTGGACATTGTTTTTACAAAATAGTTGAAAATAAAAAGAATTTATGATTGATCTGAATTTTCTGGAGCGGGATTTAATTCTTGTAAGGGAAAAATCTCCGCTTATCCATAATATCACGAATTATGTAGTGATGAATAATACGGCAAATGCCTTGTTAGCGATCGGTGCGTCTCCGGTAATGGCGCATTCGGTTGATGAAGTAGCCGAAATGACAGGTATTGCATCAGCGCTGGTTATTAATATCGGTACTCTTGATGCTGCATGGGTAGATGCTATGCTGATAGCAGGTAAAAAGGCTTTGGAAAAGCAGATCCCGGTTATATTTGATCCGGTTGGCGCCGGTGCTACGGCATACAGGACAATGGTTAGCTGGAAAATCATAGAAGAATGCAAGCCGTCCATTATCAGGGGTAATGCGTCGGAGATAATTGCTTTATGTAATAGTGGTGTGCAGACGAAGGGAGTAGACGCTACGGAAAACTCTGATTCTGCTATAGAGCCGGCAAAAATATTAGCCCGGCGTACAAATGCAGTCGTCGTTGTCAGCGGAGAGACAGACTACATAACGGATGGAATGAATGTAGAGAGGGTGGAGAACGGTAGCACCCTGATGCCTCGGGTCACCGGAATGGGTTGTACGGCAACGGCCCTTGTCGCTGCTTTTGCCGCAATCAATCCCTGTATGTTGAGCGCTGCAACTCATGCGATGGCCATCATGGGAATAGCCGGTGAAGTCGCAGCGTCTAAATCAAAAGGAAACGGAAGCCTTCAGGTTAATTTTTTAGATGAACTGTGTGTTATGGATGGTGAAACGATCCGAAAAAATCTGAAACAAACGAATCATGGGTCCGTTTGATTTGAGTTTGTATCTTGTTACCGACCGGTCGTTATCTTTGGGGAGACCGCTGGAGTATGTTGTAGAAGAAGCGGTCAAAGGAGGAGTAAGTATGGTACAACTTCGTGAGAAAAACTGTTCTTCCAATGAATTTTATCAACAGGCTGTTTTATTGAAAAAATGCCTGGAACCTTACAGAATACCTCTTATTATAAATGACAGGCTTGATATAGCATTAGCCTGCGATGCCGATGGGTTACATATCGGACAACATGATCTGCCTTATCCTGTTGCCCGGAAATTATTCGGAAAAGATAAAATAATCGGTCTGTCTGTTGAATCAATTCAGGATGCGTTTAATGCTAACGACCTGGATGTCGATTATATCGGTATTTCTCCGGTCTTTGATACACAGACAAAGACTGATATTGTTTTTCCTTTAGGTTTAGAGGGTGTTCGTGAAATCAGTAAAATATCCAGGCATCCGAGTGTTGCCATTGGTGGAATAAATAAAATAAATGCTGCCGAAGTGATAAATGCCGGAGCTGATGGTATATCTGTTGTGTCTGCAATCATGTCTGCGGAATCACCCAGAGAGGCTGCATCTGAACTTCGACGTATTGTCGATTCAAGGCTTTTGTGATTTTTTCGGACAGTTCGGCTCTGCCTGAATTAATTACAGTTCCCGGTAATTTTCGTGTTTGTACTATATTTTTCGTTTTTATACATATTCAGGATAAGATTATATTAAATTGATTCTTATATTTGTGGCACGTTTTTCAATAAACGTGCTACGAAATGTAATATAAGAAATTGTAAAGTAAAATGAAGAAGGGATTGCTATTATTAATTTTATCTTGTTTGCCTTTGATCATATGCCGGGCTGAAAATATTACAACGATACCGCATGACACCTTAACAAATAAATCGGTTGATCTGGTCGAGGTGGTTGTGACAGGTTCGCGTATACCTGTATCGCGTGATGTAATGCCTGTTCCGGTGAGCGTAGTACACCGGAATCTGATAGAAGAAAGCGGAGAGACAAGCTTGCTTCCGGTATTAATGCAACAGGTTCCGGGACTTTTCGTCACATCCCGCGGAGTTTCCGGTTATGGAGTATCAACCGGTGCGGCAGGCGGTATTAACATGCGCGGATTTGCCGGAGGTTCCGGACGAGTACTTATTCTTATTGACGGACATCCTCAATATGCTACTATTTACGGACATCCTGTGGCGGATGCTTATATTGCGTCGGAAGCCCAACGTGTGGAAGTTTCACGAGGTTCCGCATCTGTTCTTTACGGTTCAAATGCAATGGGAGGCGCAATCAATATCATAACCCGTAAAGCGATACAGGATGGTAATAATTTATCTGCCAGGCTGATGGGCGGTTCATACGGTACACAGCGATATGCTCTGACGGATTCCTATCGTAACGGCCGGTTTTCAGGTGCTATCAGCGGTAATTATGAACGAACAGACGGGCATCGTATTAATTCTGAATTTGAGTCATTGAGCGGATTTGCAAAATTGGGGTATGACATATCGGAAGAATGGAAGGTAACAGGTAATGTGAACATTACAAAGGCAAACTCTCAGAATCCCGGGACAATCAGTAATCCGATGTTGGATGGTACGGCTGATGTTTTGCGTGGTATGTCGGGCTTGTCTGTAGAGAACCGCTATGGTAAAACAAGCGGAGCCGTTAACTTCTATTATAATTGGGGAGACCATACGATCAATGATGGTTATTTTGAAGGAGGCACGCCTCGTCCGTATCTTTTCAACTCAACAGATTATATGGGAGGAGTCAATATTTATCAGTCGGTGAATCTGTTTAAGGGGAACACTGTTACAGGGGGATTTGATGTTAAATTATATGGGGGTAATGCCTATCGTGATCCGGAGACAGAGGTCTATGCCGACCATATCAAATTGAACGAGGTTGCCGGATATCTTTTTGCACAACAGGAGTTTGGGCGATTTATGCTTAATGCGGGCTTACGTTTGGAGGATCATGAATTGTACGGTACCGAATGGGTGCCACAGGCCGGTCTTTCGTTCAAGGCTGCAAAGCAGACACACCTGAAATTTTCATTATCAAAAGGTTTTCGTACGCCAAATATGAGGGAGTTGTATATGTATGCCTCCGCCAATGAAGACTTGCTTCCCGAACGTAGTTTAAGCTATGATTTTACAATCGCGCAAAAACTGGCGGAAGATCGTATGTCAATGGAATTGACCTTGTTCTACGTCAAGGGAGATAACATCGTACAGGTAGTAACAGTTGACGGTCGTCCTCAAAATCAGAATGTAGGGGATTTTGCCAATAAAGGGGTTGAATTCAGTTTAAATTACCTGATATTAAACAATCTTAGTCTGAATAGTAATTATAGTTATCTTTATATGGATACTCCTATTACCGGTTCGCCAAGAAATAAATTGTATGCAGGTCTGACTTACCGTCCGGGTAAATTTGCATTGAACGCGGGAGTACAGGTGATTGATAAACTCTACCTTTCTACAGGAGATGATGCTGTCACAAGCGACTATACATTAGTAGATGCACGAATTGCTTATCGTCCGCTGAAATGGCTGGAAGTTTTTGCTAAAGGAGATAATCTGCTGGGGCAGAAATATGAAACGATGCTTGGTTTTCCAATGCCGAAGGCAACGTTTATGGGAGGAGTATCATTTAATTTATAGTTTGTACCGGAAATGCCCGACTGCGGATTATGAGATAAAGCGACTGGGTTTTTTACAATAGGTCAGGCTTAGCTTGTGCATGGCTCTGGTTACTGCAACATAGAGCATGCTTTTGTCTATCTCCGAATGATAATTTTCATCATCAACCTGTGGAATAATCACTTCAT
>JAITVS010000221.1 GCA_031285685.1 Tannerella sp. | reverse complement strand
CTTGTTTGCTTTTCTATCCATACCGCAAATATACTAATTAATCATTTGAATGCCAAATAATTGAATGTGTTTGTCCTGACTTTTGCGCTCGTTTTTTTAATCTGTTAAAGTAGAATTATGAAAGATTTGAAATTACAAGAATTGACAATGGAGGAAGTTCAATCTATTGATGGAGGAAGTATGGCTGTTGCTGGGCTTATACTGGGAGCTATAGCTATAGAAGTTGGTTTATGTGCTATCTGTTATCAAATAGGTAAAGATTGAGTTTTTTTAACAAAGAAGAGTAAAACCTCTTCTTTGTTAAAATTTTTATTTAAAAAGAATGAGTTATATTTTTTATATAGAGTTATGCATGAAAATAAAATAGTTTTAGGTTGTTTATTTACAATAATAGGACTTGTACTAACTACCATAAACATATTGTCTTTTGATAAGTTTGATTTTTATTATATACTAAAAGTCGTCATATCATTATTGTTTTTGTTTTTGGGGTTGTTAGTCTTTGTCTTGGCGTATGTTAAGAGAAAATAATGCATTTTGTCATGAGAAAAACAGATGGTTAACTAATGACATATCAAACTAAGAGATTAGCTTTAGGTAATCTCTTAGTTTGATATGTCATTATGGATGCCTAACTGATTCTTCTGCTTTTTTATATGAAAGTGATGGAGAGGTTTGTTTCATGATTAAGTTGAAAGCATATTATTTTTATTATGTTGTTGTGCAAGTAATTATTATATAAAGCAAGCACTGTAAGTCTGATATTTATCGGGACTTTTATTCCTGCATTATTTTCTATATTAGTGGCAGTCATTCAATTGTATTTTCCGGAAATTTTATCTTTTGGCGATGATTACGATCCTTTGAGTATGATACAAGAAAGGCCTGTATTATTGCTATCTATAATTATAGTTGGTCCATTAATTGAAACGCTTATACAATATATTCCCGTAGGAATTTTTAGCGAACTTTTTCGAGCATGTAAATATAGATTCTGTATTTCAATTATTATCTCAGCTTTAATTTTTGGATTATTACATAGATCTGGATTGCTTTACTTTGTACCACTCTTTATTGCTGGAGCAATATGGGCTTTTCTTTGTCTATTATTCATAAGAAAAAAAAAGAAGGCTTATTTATTGATTACAATCATTCATGCACTTTATAATGCTGTATTATTGGTGATTGATTATGTTTCTTCTTAAAAATCAATCTTTTTGTATTGTGGGATGTGCGGAAGAAGATAAAATGGATATATTCTTGTTCTAATAGAAATTATTAATCTCAATTAAAATGGAAACGAAAACGAAAAAAAGACTTGTGTATTTGTTCTTGACAATATTAATATTAGTTTTTCTCATTTTTAAAAACTCGCTCATACCTGATATGGAAATTAATTATTGGATATGTAATATTTTGAAAATACCTGCTATCTATTTTTTCTGTGGGATTATGTCTCCTGATATTAAGATGAAGCAATTACTTTATATTTTACTGACAATTATATTGTTGTCTTTGATTAATTTAATAGGGGGTTCTTTCGAAGTTGTCGGAAAGGAAATAATAGGATATCTGATTGGTGCCGGGATCTTAGGATTGATTTTGTTTGGGATGCATAGGACTAAAATTAAAAATCATTTTACATTAGAGTGAATTTTTGGTGGTTTTCGGATCATATGAAATTCCTTTCTCTGGGCTTTTTATAAAGGATTCGAATATTCTAAAAAACTATTCAATCGGTTAGGCTATTTTGGTTCAATGGATTTAAATTGAACATTATTGCAGTTATAAAAAACAACCTTTTCTGCATTGCGGAAAAGGTTGTTTTTTATTGATTGATTCAGAATTTCAGGGTGTTCAGCTTTTTGTCGATAAGGAAGCCGTCGATTGCTTTCAGGTTAAATCTGACTTTTTGTTTGGCTTTGAACCGGATGATGAACAAATCTTCAGTCCCTTCAATTGTTTCTTTTTCGCCGATATTTACGAATGTGGGATACAATGCCTTGTTGCCATTGGTGTGGAGTCTGTCGTTTGTCAGGTTCTCCATTTCTTTCATATGGAGTGACTCGATCCCGATATATTCATAATCCTGAGGATTATACGGCAATGCAAAGCTAATGGCGTTTACCGAAAGAAGGTCGGTACCCGAAACTTTGATTTCGATGATTTCTCCTGCATTGTAGTTTTGCTTGGAGGCATTGATGAGAACTGTACCTTGCACTTTTTCAACCCTTCTGCTTTTGATTCCGCCATCTAACTGGGTGGCTGCGACGGATATGTCGTATGCATCGATTAATCCGTTTTTATTGATATCACCGTTGCTGATATACCCCTCGAAATCAGCGTCTCCGCTTCTTAGTCCTGTATAATTCCGATATGACGTCAGGTCATTGCGATCGATTTTTCCGTCATTATTGATATCTTCGGGAATATAGCTTTCTGTTCCGGGCACTTTGAATACATAAATCTCCCTGCCGGAACCATATCCGCCTACGGCATCCGTAATATTCAACTTAATGTAGCGGGCGGTCGGCTTGTTTTTGAATTCAACTATTTTTGTTTCACTATTTTTTGCCCATTCAAAAGTGTCGGCTTCCGTCCAGTTCTCTTTGTCGAAACTGTAGTAAACCGAGCCTTTCAGAAGGGTTCCGTTTCCAGCGTTATCGCGGGGAATGTAATGGAATTTATCCAATTGATTGATGGTTTTTAGATCCATGATCAGATCGAATGGAAGCGCATCTACGTTGTATCTCGTATGCCATAATTCACTTTCCTCAAAATCGAATAACCTCTGCAGTGAACGTCCCTGACTTTCTGCCGAAGTCTCTCCTTCAATACCTTTGACGGCAAACTCCAACGGGTTTGATTTTGTAGTAGCGGATAGTTGAGCCCAGTCAGAATATCCGTCTTTGTTTACGGCCCGCAGCCTGAAAGAGTATTCGGTTTCGGCTTCCAGGTTTTCAAATAGCAATCCGGGCTCTTTGATCGTTGTATAGAGCATATTATTAAAGTCTATTTCATAATAATCGGCATTGCTGACCGTGTTCCATGTCGGTTTTAACTTATAGGCCTCTGTGTTGTCTTCTGTTATTTGTGGGTTTGAAGGGGGCGCCAGTTGTCCTGTTTTTACTCTATGATTATTTGCCGGTTCAAACTTATATCCTTCAATATGTAGTTTGATTTTCTGAGTAGTGATATCCGACGAAGCCAATCTGACGAATAATTGAGGATTTTTTGTAATTACCACTTTTTCGAACTCGCTTCCTTGAGTCGCAAATTTATTCAGGTTCGGCGCTTTATCGAAAAAGAAAACATTTTCTTTTTTAGCAAACTCTTCGAAAGAAAAGACTTCCACTAACTTTATTTTATTTCTTCCGGTTTCCGCTGAGATCTTTTTAGGCTTTTCGGTTACATTGATTCTGAATTCTGTTCTTTTATCTTTTGTAAATCCATTAAAATCACCCTTGGACGGATGAATTGTTACGGTGGCTTTATTTTTGCCGTCAACATTCGATTCAATGAAAGTGGTGACTCCTTTTCCCTGTCTGTATTCTTCGGATATGCCATCATCATCATATTCCGTAAAAGCGCTGTATCCGTATGGATAGATTTCATATATACGAAAATTTTTATCGATTTCGGACACATTGTTGTTGGGATTTGTCATCGGGATAATCGCTCCGCTTTTAACAAATACGGGCAGTTTCCATAAGGGTGCATCAAAACTGTTGATAATACGGTTGCCTTCATATTTTTCTCCAGTGACGTAATCGATCCATATACCTTCGGGCAGGTAGATATTGTTTCGGATATCATTTCCCTGTTCATCGGATTGGGTTGCCTGATAAATCGGCGCGATCAGGAAATAGGGGCCGTATAGGAACTGGTATTGTGTGGATTTACCCAATGTATAAGGGTTCGGATATTCCAGAAATAAGGCTCTTACCACCGGCAGACCGTTTACGGATTCCTCTGCGATGCTATAAGTATAGGGTATCAGTTCTGATTTGAGTTTAAGATACCAGCGATTGATGGAGGTGGCCGGTTCACCGAGTGCGTGAGGATACTTTTCGTTTGTTCCCCATCCGTCCATATTCAGTTGCATCGGAGTAAACGTTTTCCATTGAAAGTCACGTGTGTTTACAACCGGATTTTTTCCTCCGAAAATCCCATCCATGTCGGAAGAGATGTTTGGGTTACCTGATAAACCGGAACACAGATAAGTCGGGATATGGAACCGAATATATTCCCATACGCCACCGGACTGGTCACCGGACCATATTCCTGCATAGCGTTGCGTACCGGCCCAACCGTCAAGGGAGATTATAAACGGACGTGCGTCGTTACCGTAATAGGTCATGATCTGTGCGACATCAGCAATACCGTTCAATCCGAACGAATAGCCGGCACCAACCCAAGCTACGTCTGTTTTAAGAACACGTACGCCCGCGTCTCTTACTTCTTTAACAATATCACGTTGCAATAAAGCTTCTATCTCTTTTTTCGGATGGAGATCGGATTGGGTCCATAGACCGATTTCAACTCCATTTTTGTGTGCATAGCCGGCTAATTCCCTCAGATTACCAATATTACCGTCTAATGTTTCGGTTTGTCCATACCCGGCTCCGTATCCGTCGTTAGGCAGAAGCCAACCTAAAGGCATATCGTGGTTTTTATAGCGGTCGATGACGGCGCGTGCGGAGAACTGATAATTATTCTTTTCTCCGTTCAGTGACTCTTTTATACCACTATTGTCTTTCTGGCTTTCCTTGTAACGTTTGCCGTCTTCGAACAATATTCCATTTTCATCTTCAGCCCAGTAGTCACGGTTGTACGCATTGAGATGTCCCTGGTAGAAAGCAAATTTAGGAAGAAGGACAGGATGGCCTGTCAGTTGGTAAAAATCATTCAGCAGAGGGACAACTCCGTCGTTGATCATAAAAAATATATCTAAATAATCTGTTTCGTGATATAGTTTTACGATGCCTTTTTCTTCCGACTCGAAATCGTATTTACCTTTTTTGAATGTATACCACATCATTCCATATCCGTTAGTAGACCAATAATAGGGATTAGGTGAAGCGACCCCACCGTCCGTCCAGCTATTCTGATTTTCTATTGAGATCGTTTTGCCTTTATGTGAAAAACGCCCGTTCTGTACTCCGCCGCCATAGAAATATTCATTGGAACCGGCCTTTAGCGTCAATGTGACTTTGTCTTTTTCAAATAGAGGCGGTTTGATAGCTTCGAATGCAATACTGTTGGTTTCTTTGTTGACAACTTTCAATAGCGCCGTGCTTTTATCTAATAAAACTTCAATCTTATCCGTTGATATTGAAATTGTATTGTTTTCTGTATTTATAATTA
>JAITVS010000191.1 GCA_031285685.1 Tannerella sp. | reverse complement strand
CATTGCGTTCAATTTACAATATATTTGTTTCTGATTAATCCGATCGGCCATGAAGTACAACCGGACACGAACGATAGCCCTATTTTTACTCTGTTGCTTATGTAGCGGTGGGTTGTTATTTGCGCAGGATAATCCGGGTAAGTATAATTACAAATACCTGACTATCCGCGACGGGTTATGTGATAACTCGATCCGCGCAATCCATAAAGATAAAAATTCATTCATGTGGTTTGGTACGTCTAACGGACTTGACCGTTACGACGGCTATGATTTAAAGCATTATTCCACGGCTTCACTCTTCTCGCACCTGTTTATTGAGAGTAACTACATCAACGATATCAAAGAAGATGATCATGACAATTTATGGGTTGCGTCGGAAGCGGGTATCATGCGCATTCATCTGCTTCGTGAGAATATTGAGTATTTCAAGGATTATTCTGGAGAAAACAGGGAAATACTATCCTCCCCTGTAAAAACCATACTTATCGATGACCTGGGCAACCTGTGGATCGGGAAGAGCGATTGTCTGGCATACGCCGTTCTGACGGAAGAGGGGGATATCTCGGATATCCGGATTTTAAAAAAAGATGTTGATATTAAGACGATTATAAAGCACGACAATGATATCTGGGTAGGCGGTAGCGGGTACCTGGCCGGCTTTATGGCTTCGACTTCCGATAATTATGTGAACATTCCGATCAATGTTGGTTTTGAGATATCCGAACTTACATTCAATTGTTTGTTTTCGTATGGTGATTATCTATGGATCGGTACACAAAGCGGGCTGTACTGCTATAATACACAAAATCAGTTTTTCGCTCTTTATCGGCACGATCCGCGTGACGCCAACAGCATATCGTCCGATTTTATTACGGATATAGATAAAAACATCTCGGGGGAGATTATTATCGGTACACGGAACGGAGTGAATATTTATTTGCGGAACGATCGGTTTGCCACTTTCCAGAAAGGAGACAGAGCCTTGAATGACAACGTGGTAAACAAACTATTCGTGGATGAAAAGAATAATATCTGGGTAGGAACCGACTTTGGCGGAATTAATATCATGGCCCCTCAGTATATCACATTTTCGCACGAGTTGCAAGGATTTGAAAAAGGGACGCCCAATATCATCAGTACGGTTCTGGAAGACAAGGCCGGCAATGTGCTGGTTGGCATTGTCGACGGTGGATTAGCCATAAAGAAAAAGGGTAGCCGTGAATTTGTATTTTATAAGCATGATCCTGGTAATCCACGTTCGCTACCTCATAACAATATCTCTGCTATTGTTCAGGACTTTCAAGGGGACTACTGGATCTCTTCCGTGGGGGGAGGGATCGCCAAATTGTTGAAAGAAAATCTGCCGGAACCGGTATTTGAATCTTATAATACGTCGAATACCGGATTACTATCGAACGATATATACGATATTGCGCTCGATTCCGTCAGAAAATCGCTGTGGATATGCAGCAACAATTATATCCATCTTCTTAATTTCCAGACCCGCAAGGTTAGCCAGTTGCAATATTTTACACGCTCAAATGAAGCGATAGGTAATATGAGCAGTATTTTTATCGATTCCCAATCACGCTTGTGGATCGGCGGAAACGGCATTTATATCATTGACCTGAAGAATGCCAAAGAGGGATATGAATGTATTTACTACCGGCATAAGTTAGATGATCCGGAAAGTAAAATTAACGAGAAGATCAACTGTATAATTGAAACGAAAAGCAAGGATATTTATCTGGGAAGCCTTGGAAACGGCATTTACCTGTTGGATAAAAACAGTCATTACGGGGAGTATAAATTTATCAATTTCGCCGGTCGTTCGGGATTGTCGGATACTAATATCTCGAATATACTGGATGATGAAAACGGGAATCTATGGATCAGTACGCTGAAGGGTGTATACTTTTTTGATACTAATACCCAAAGGGCGTTTAAGTTTGATGAAGGAGACGGATTGCTTGTGCAGCAATTCTATAAAAGAGCGGGTTGCAAAACGGGCGATCATAAGATCATATTGGGAACGGTTGACGGTCTGGTGGGATTCAGTCCGTTGATAAACCTGCCTAAACAAAAAGACCGGGTCGTAACACTTACGAGTGTGGTTTCAGGAGATCGTGAGTTTGTGCCTTATCAGGATAGCGACAATATTGCGGTATCTGCATCGGGTGTCAAGGAATTGCATCTTTTTCCATCCCAAAATGGATTTGAACTTACCTTTAGTTCGCTCGACTATACAGAGCAAGATAAGATCTATTATTTCCACCGGATACTTGAACTTGACAAACGAATCAATGTTGGTCTAAGAAAAAGACATGCCAGATATACGAATCTGTCTCCGGGAAAATACACGTTCGAAGTGTGGTGTACAAATTACGACAACACCTGGTCTCCGGAGCGTACCTATCTTTCTATCATTGTGCATCCGCCCTTTTACAAAACGATATGGTTCTATTCTCTCATCGGATTATTGATTACATCTGTTTTACTTTATCTGCTTTATTGGTATAACCGGAGACAAAAAGACATTCAGAAATTATTGAAGAAAAAGATCGATGAGCGCACCAATGAACTGAATACGACGATATCTGAACTTACCGATTCCCAGTCTATTATTCTGGAGCAAAACGAACAGTTGCTGTTCCAGAATGAAGAAATCAGTAAACAAAAGAACGAGCTGATTGATATGTCGAAACAAATGGAAGCCGTTAATAAGGAAAAATTTTCTTATTTTACCAATCTGGCTCATGAGTTCAAAACCCCACTTGCATTAATGCAAGGTCCTGTAAACCAACTTATTAAACAAATCAGCGATCAGGAGCAAAAAGAAAATTTATTGATTGTCAGCCGGAATGCCCAATACCTGTTATCGTTGGTAAACCAATTAGTCGATTTACGTAAAATTGACACCAAAAATCTGACGGTAAACCATATCCGGTTCGATTTCAGCCGGTTCCTGAATAATACGGTGACAGACTTCTCCGGTCTGATGAAAGAACGCGGTATTACGTTCGAGAAGATATACCGATTCAAAAGCGAACATATTTGCTCCGACAAGGAAAACCTGCATAAAGTATTGTTCAATCTCCTGTCCAATGCTCTTAAATATACGCCGGATAAAGGAAAAATTTCGCTACGTGCCAATCAGTTTACAGATAAAACATCCGGAAAACTTGTGCAATATGTTTCTGTCAGTAACAGCGGAAGTGTTATTGCCCAGGAGGAAATTGATAAAATATTCGATCGTTTTTATCGTATTCCAAACCAAAACAAATACACAAGTTACGGACAAAGTAGTACGGGTATAGGTTTGCATATTGTGAAAGAGATCATTACGCTGTTGAATGGTACGATCAACGTGAAATCATCAGAAAAATCGGGTGTTTCTTTCAGGATTTATTTCCCCGTCACCCTGTCGGAAGCAGTAGAAAACGAAACGGTTCATGAGCGTAAAGAACCGGTGCTTACCGAAGATAAGATTGAGCCGTTTATTGCTATAGACAGAGATAAACCAACGTTGTTACTGGTAGAAGATAATCCGGATATGCGTTATTATATTAAAAATATGTTGAAGGAGAAGTATAATATCGCTGAAGCTAACAACGGAGAAGCCGGTTATAAAATGGCTCAGAACATCATACCGGATTTCATTGTATCGGATTTGATGATGCCCGTTTGCGATGGCGCCGACTTCTGCAGAATGGTTCGCAGAGACGAGATTCTGTGCCATATCCCATTCTTGCTTCTTACAGCTAATTCGAGCGAGAACGCCCGCTTAGAAAGCTATGAAAACGGAGTTGACGGATATATTACCAAGCCGTTCGAAGAGCCGGTTCTGATGGCGCATATTGATGCGATCCTTAAAAACCGCGATCTTCGTCAGAAAAAGTTTGTAGAAGAAGGTCTGAACCCTTCGATGCTGGAAGTTGGTTCTTCCGATCAGCAATTTATGAACGAAGTATTGGATATCTTAGCCGGGAATTACGAAGATTCCGAATTTGGAGTCAAGGAACTGACGGAAAAACTAAGTATCAGCTACACCTTGCTTTATAAAAAATTTGTATCTCTGACCGGACTTCCTCCGGTACGCTTCATCTTGTTATACAGATTGCAACTGGCTAAGAAAATACTGGAAAACAACAAAAACAACAATCTCATTGTATCTGAAATCGCGTATCGTGTCGGCTTTAATGATCCGAAATATTTCTCCCGCTGCTTTGTCAAACAGTACAAGATAACGCCGAGTTCTCTTATTAAATAAAATTTCCCCCTCGTGGGAACACATACACGAGGGGGACTCTGTGAAAAAATATCAATTTATGCTTTTGCCAAGCATCTATTTGTTTTATTTGAATATTTTCTGAGCGATTTCATTCAGGTAAAGGCGGCAGTTCATCCAGGTATGTCCGCCCGGTGTGTACATTTTTTCGTATGGGATGCCTTGTTCGTCTAATTTTTTGGTGAGAGCCAACGACCATTCATACAGAAAATCTTCCGTTCCACAACCTAACCAAAGGAGTTTCAGTTTGGATTTCAAGTCGCCGGCCGATGCATATGTTCCGTCTTTAAAGCTCTCTTCGGCTCGCTGGGCATTGACTGCCGGAGCAAAAGCGCAGACGTATTCAAAAACGTCCGGTCGGCCGAGTCCGGCATGCAGCGTCTGGTATCCTCCGCGGGAGAAACCGGCCACGGCGCGGTTAGATGCATTTGCTTCCACGCGGTAGTTTTTTTCGACAAAAGGAATGACATCATCAACCAACTCGTCCGTATAATCGAACGGGTTTTCTGTCGCCGCGTTTACTTTGCCTGCAAACGTCATGCGCGGATTGGCATAGGGCATTACCACAATCATCGGTTCGGCTTTTCCTTCCGCGATCAGATTGTCGAGTATGAAGTTCGCACGCCCTGCCTTATACCATGTTTCGTGAGTATCCGTCGCGCCATGTATCAGGTAAAGCACCGGATATTTCCGGCTGCCTTGCGGATCATAACCGGGTGGCGTATATACGACCAATGGGCGTGTATCGTTCAATGTTTTGGATTTATAAAATCTGTAAGCGATTTTTCCGTGAGGAACATCCCGTACCGAATAGATTAGCGGCGTGGAGCCCTGAACGTCGACCAGGCTGCCTTTGAACCGTTCGTTGGGAAATATAAGGACATTGTTCGGATCGTTTACTGAAATGCTGTCTGCGATGAAGTGATAAGGATAAAGATCCGGTTTTACAGGCGATGTTGTTATGCTCCATATTCCGTTTTCATCTTTTGTCATCGGCAGATTTTCTTTCAGAAATTGTGCGTCAAGTTCCACGTATGTGGCGTTCGGAGCATTGAAGCGGAATGTAACGGTGTTGTCCGGATGCACTTCGGGAGATACGATCATATTTCTTCCCATCTGCGCTTTGGGCTGGATGATAAAGCCTGTTTGAAGCGCGAGGGAAAAAAGGATAATAGTTGCTATTTGTTTCATATTGTTTATTTATTTGTTTTTCATTCAAAAAAACTGTCTTACCTTTAGACGATTCAACAGTTCTACAGTTGTTATCAACGCTTATTTTTGAAATAGAAGTTTAGCCGATTCGCTCAGGTAAAGTTTGGCATTCATCCATGTATGTCCGCCACCGGTGATCATTGTTGTTGTTTTAATCCCGTTGTTTTCTAATTTATCCATAAAAAGTTTGGCGTTTTCATACAGAAAATCGTCGGTTCCGAGACCTAACCAGTATAGGTTAATCTGTTTATTGGTTTGTGCAGGGTTTTGGATAAATGGTTTGAATGTGGTTTCGAAATCCTTCACATTTCCTGCGAAAGAAGCATATGAGCACAGGTAAGAGAATTTGTCGAGATTATTCATTCCGATGGTCAGCCCCTGGTTTCCGCCTCTTGAAAAGCCACCGATAGCACGGTTTTCGGCGTTGTTGATCGTACGGTAATTCTTTTCAATGTAAGGCATCATTACATGGAGGAAATCTTCACTAAGCCGCTTGCCGGCTTCTGCTCCGCGTGGATCACCGGCATCGAAATAGGCGGCCGGATTTCCGTAGGGCATCACGATAATCATCGGTTTGGCCAACCCTTGTGCAATCAGATTGTCGAGAATGAAATTGGCGCGGCCTACTTTGAAGTAGGTTTCGTCGGTATCCGTCGTGCCTAATACATCCGACACATAATAATCGTAATTAACCGTGCCGTGAGGCACGTCCCGGATAGAATGAATCAACGGCGTGTCTCCTTCAATATCGACAATACTCGCCTTAAAGCGTTCATTCTCGAAGTAAAACGGGTTGTTATCGTCCATGACGGTAATACCGTCAACAATAAAACCATAAGGATACATGTCTGGTGTTATGGGGCCAAGCGTGACACTCCATACACCTTTTTCATCTTTCACCATCGGAGCAGAACCTTCCATAAATTGCGGATCTACTTTTACCTCTTTGGCGCCTGGAGCTAAATAACGGAAAGTGACCGTGTTGTCGGCATGTACTTCCGGTGAAACAATAGCCGGCCGCCTCGGTTTCTCATTTTCTGTACTCTTCTTATCGCATCCGGTAAGAAACAGACAAAACACAGAACAAATAATCAGAATTTTATTTTTCTTCATAATACAAGATTTATAAAATGATTTAATGACTATATATAATTGTTTAAATATGATCCGTACATCCGACATTACAAATGTACGCCATGCGAAAAGACGGTTGGCGGATTATTCTTTTTGTTTGGTGGATAGTTTCAAATAATTCATTTTCAAAACACGTCGGCGATGGATGTGATTTTTATTTTAGAGCGGATTATTCTTGCAAAAAGAAAAAGTCTACCCGAAAAAAATAATAAGCCTTGTTCGGGATAGGATAGAACATCCAATGCAGAAAGCAAATAGTCCTATCATCAATCAGTTTATCCAAAGGAGGAATCCGATGAGGCGTGTAACATACTGATTAAAGCCCGGAGCCTTCTAATAGTCAAGAGGATGCTTACTTTATTAAAGACCCGGTATCAAGCCCGAAGAGGGCAAAAGCAAAGGAATTAAGAGGTAATCATAGCTGGCTTACAGATATTTGCTAACTTTACCCCCTTATAAAACAACAAGATGAAAGTAGGATTTTTTCAATACAACATCATTTGGCGCGACAGGGAAGCAAACCTATCTTATATTCGTTCAAAAATAAAAGATTCAGCCTTTGATCTGTTGGTGTTACCCGAACTGTTCACCAGTGGATATGCTTTTGAATCAAGAGAAGAGCTAATGCCTTTTGCTGAAAATTTAGAGGATAGTTATACCGTCAGATTTCTTACTGAATTGATGAAAGAATGTGGCGGATACATTACCGGTTCTATCCCTGAATTGTGTAACGAAAAGTTATACAATACTTCCGTCATAGTAGGGGCCGAAGGGCTGGTTGCTTCTTACAGGAAGATTCATTTGCCAGATTATGAGAAAAGGGCTTTCGAGTCAGGGGATAAAGCCGTATCTTGTACCTGTAATGAAATGAAAGTTGGATTGACTATTTGCTTTGATGCATGGTTTGCCCCGTTGAGTTCGAGTTTGAAATTACAGGGAGTCAATGTCATTTGTCTTTCGGCATGTTTCGGAGGCGGGGTTACTCCGACGATTATACCCATCCGGGCATTGGAAAACCAATGTTTCTATATCAGTTGCAATCGTATTGGTACGGAAATGTTCAGTGGCGAACCTGATTCTTATCGTGGAGAAAGCCAGATTGTCAATCCTGATGGAAAAATACTCATTAAAGCCGGAAATGAAGAGTTACTTTCCATTATTGACATTGATCTTTCAGAAGTAAACAACCCTGCTTTCGGAAGCTTGGTAAAAAAGGATTTCCTTTCGGAACACAAAAAATATAATATAATGATAAAATAAATCCATGAAAAAAATCATTTTAGCCATACTTACATTTACGCTTTTTACGATTACGTCAAACGCGCAAACGGTTGAATTTAATCACAAAGCAGGAAAGTATCTTGAAGTTGACGGTGCAAATATATACTACGAAGAGATAGAAAACAAAGGGAAACCAACTTTGCTTTTTCTGCATGGCGGTTTTGGAAGCATGGAAGATTTCAATTCCATGCTGCAGATGTTTGCCAATGATTACCATATCATAGGTATTGACAGTCGCGGACATGGAAAATCCACTTTGGGGACAGGCAAATTAACATACAAGCGGCTGCAATTTGATGTTGAGGCAGTTGTAAACTATTTACAGCTAAAAGACATTCATATTATCGGTTTTAGCGATGGCGGGGTCATAGCCTACCGACTTGCCGCGGCAAACAGGATTCCAATACGAAAAATTGTTACTATCGGTGCGACATGGAGTTTGTCTGATGCAGAACTTGTGGAGAAAATAATGGCTGATATGATGCTTGTTGAAGGTTGGAAAGAAATATTTAACTTTTATCAACTACACAACCCGGAACCCGATATTGACCGCCCGGTGGAACATGTGATAGAGATGTGGACAGATAAAACCGAAGACGGATACCCACTTGCAAGTGTTGAAAACATTACTGCTCCGACACTGATCATTCGAGGTAATGATGATAATTCTTTTCCTCTTGAAAGCGCTGTCGAACTTGCGGCTAAAATAAAAAAGTCGTTGCTTTTCAACATTCCGTTTGCGCCCCACGATGCACATAATAAATATCCGCAATTTTTTGAAGCAGTAACAAAAGAGTTTTTAAATAAATAATATTGCAAAACATTGAAAACGAACATGAAAGACATCAGATCAGACCATGAATTTGCAAAGTGTACTGAAAAATGGGGATGGAAATATAACCACATGGGTGTTCCGACAGAAGAAAAGATGCCGGATGAGATGATATATGTTTCTCACTTAAAAGTTTATGTATCAGGGTTTCCCACAAGTCCTTTCGGCATTGAATGGATGCGGTTTGATGCGGATTGCAATATTCATGCTTTCAATCTCCATCCTGGATACAGGAATATATTTGAAAATATTATAGTAAGAGGTTCTACCGTTATTATGCAAGGTTATTCGATTTGTTCTAATGAGATACTCAATAACATTCATGCGATTTGGGTTGCAGAAATTATAAAAAATAAGGTTGGTTCATGGCATATATATTCTGACACAAAGGCAAATAGAGAACTATTTGACCTATAATCCTTTATTTAATCGGGTAAGCGGGAGGTCTTACGACCTCCAACTCCCCTAAGAACTGTACGTGCGGCTTTCACCGCATACGAGCCAATAAAGCTTTTCTTATTCAGTGTATTATTTATTGAGTTCGTTGATAACATCCTGATTCGCTTTGCGTACGGCAGATTCATTGATCTTGATTTTTTTGCGGTCGTATGTCATCAGACCGTTTACTTCACCTTCCACATCCGTAGTTTGTGTATATACTGCTCCGGAAAAACCACGTTTTACCATGTCCTGAAGTTCTTTCGCATATTTTATATATTCCGCCGTGACTTCATCTTCATTTTTGAATTGTACATATCCCCAGTTACGTTTATTCCACCACAGGTGATTTTCCATGGCAAGGCCTATACCTCCGTATTCTCCCAAAACATTGACACGTTCCGGATCAAAAAGGAACATTCTCGGTCCCGGATAATTATGCAGGTCAAGTATGTCGCCGCAGGGGCGGTGATTTCCACCGCTCGCCGGGTTTACCAGACGGGAAGGATCATACGTTTTTGTCCACTCCGCCACCTTTTCCGTATCAAATTGTCCCCATGCTTCGTTGAAAGGTACCCATACTACAACCGACGGATTGGATATACATAAGTCCATGATTTCTTTCCATTCCTGATAGAAATTATCGATAGATTCCTGTGTCCGTTTTTTATCGGTTCCTCCGTTATATTCGTGCATCGCCCATTGATTGCCCATATCACCGCTCGGCATATCCTGCCATACAAGAATACCTTCCTTATCACAATGATAATACCAGCGTGCCGGTTCTACCTTTACATGTTTGCGGATCATGTTGAATCCCCAGGCCTTTGTCTTTTTAATATCATATAGAAGCGCTTCGTCCGTAGGAGCCGTGTATAATCCGTCGGGCCACCATCCCTGATCCAGCGGGCCGAAATGGAACAAATTCTTATTGTTGAGTTGCATTCTCATGATACCATTCGCATCGCGTTTCGTCGATATCTTGCGGAATGCGGCGTATGATTTTACTTCGTCCGAAACTTTTCCTGAAGAGATCACGGAAACTTTCATGTCATACAAGTACGGATTCTGCGTATCCCACAATATCGGATTCTGGACGGACAGACGTATTTCATAACCGGACAAACCTTTTGCCGTAGCGATCACCTGTCCTTTATCCAACATCTTTATTTCAACGATATCATTTGTATTACATTTTGATGTGGAGACGGTTACGCCCAACGAACTGCTTTCGATGCATGGAATTGTTTTAATAGCCGTAATATGGTTTGTCGCCACCGGTTCCAACCATACCGTTTGCCAGATACCTGTTACCGGGGTATACCAGATGCTTTCCGGGTTTTGTACCTGTTTACCTCTTGGCTGAAAACCTTTGTTGGTCGGATCCCATACGCGGACAGCTAATTTATGTTTTGATTTTCCCGACAGGAAGGGGGTGATATCGAAGGAGAAAGGAGTAAACCCTCCTTTGTGGGAGCCGATCATGATATCGTTTATAAATACGTCCGCTTTCCAGTCTACGGCGCCAAAATTCAGCACAATGTTTTTTCCTTTCCAGTTAGCCGGGATTGTAAATTCGCGTTTATACCAGAGTTCGTTTTGTTCGCCAACCTCTTTCATTACCCCCGAAAGAGATGATTCGATAGCAAAGGGGACGAGAATTTTCCCGTCAAAGCTTGCCGGCTCTGCCGCTCCGCGTGGGGTAATGGCATACTCCCAAAGTCCGTTCAGATTGTTCCACTGATTACGTTCGATCAGCGGACGTGGGTATTCCGGTAATACGTTTTGCGGATTGATTTTTTCCGCCCATTCCGTTTTTAGTTTGTCTCCTGCAGGAGACCATTGTGCATGCAGGCTTGCGGTTAATAGACAGGCACAAATCATGAATGTTGTTTTTTTCATATATACAAAAATTTATTTTAATACGAGAGTAATTTATTTTAATATCCCGAGCGCTTTTAACGCATCTAAGATACGGTTTTTAAATTTGGGAACAAACCTTTTATTTGCCGAATCCGAATAGATTTTCCACGCGTCCGGGAGACAGTAATTCCCATAAAGAAGCGACTGTCCAACCGGGTGCAAAGATGTCATTGTAAAATCCTTTTCCGTTTTTTCCGTAATCCCAGCTTGTGTGTTGCACTACTTCCGGATAGAATCCTGTTTTCGCGATACCGCATAAATGTCCTTCATATGGTAATAACTGGCGCATGGAACTGCTGATGACTTGCGATAAAGATGCAAAACGCACCTCTCCGGTTTCCTTGGAAAGCCGGTTCAGGATATGCGCCAGTTCAAAAATAAACACATCGATGTGATTATTTTCGACCGACACATTTCCCCACCCTCTTGTTTTAAGGCCGATATCGCCCAACATTTGTCCCCGGGCAAACGGGACATCCCAAACATAATACCAGGATGCGGCAAAGTATGCGGACTGTTTACAAAGGGAGATGTAATGTTCTCTTTCTTTTCCTTTCGATACCATTGCCAGGTAATAAGTGGCTACGGAAGCATAGTAAGATGCTTCTTTGTCCTCGCAATTTGCGTCCAGTGTCGATGAGAAGTAATCCGATTGAGAGATGATTTCTTTTTCCAGGAAACTCACGCTTTTCCGGGCTCCCTCCAGATAACGTTTATCTTTGAAATATTTATATCCCAGTACCAACGGTACGGTTGCAGAAGGTGTACTTCCTCCGCTTTTGTCCACGAGTGAAAAATCATCCTTGAATTTTCTGGGAAAACTTCCATCTGTTTTTTGTAGCTTCAGGATTAAGTCCAGAATTTGTTTTATTTTTTGTTCCCATTCGGGATGCTTGCTGCCCTTATTATTTTCGTATTGCAGGAATAAAAGCATGGCATACGCTCCTTCAGACTGTCTTCGGATACTGAGAATGGTTTCATCATCAGGGTTATTAAAATCAACATATTCCCGGAAAAAACCGGTTGTCGTAAATCCTTTGTTCAAATATGATTCGAAAATATCCCGGCTTTGTCCGGTTAACAGGTCGTTTTTTTGTTCTTCTCCGTATTCGAGTGCGTTAAATGCGTTGAGTAGCACGCGACCGATAAAACCGACCTCCGCAATGGCAGAGGGCAGGCAATCGTCAACACGTATGTGGGCTCCGGATGTGTACCGGAGTTCTTTATCACTGACATAACTCTGTAAAAAGTACCTGCTTAATGTTTCTTTCATTTTCCCGGTGGAGTAGGTATCACTCAATTCTTCCGGCGCATAAACATCGTAACAATATTTCCATGTCTCTGTTATGAAATCACCGTAATTTGCCAGGTGTCCTTCGTTAAACCTCCAGACTAATTCCAGGCTTTCTCCCTTTTCTAAGTATTGAAATGCTTGTACGGAAGGGGACAAAGTTAGTTTTCTTATATAGCTTCTGGGAGTCTCATAATAAGGAAATCCGAAAGAAAGCACCGCATTACCATCATTATTTTTGAAGCCTAACGAACCAATTGAAGTTTTGCCGGAAAGGATGATTTCCCCTTCTTTGTGTGTTGTTAGTGCTTCGTATTTAAAATCATCGATACGCATTACAGTCATATAATTTCCGGTTTTTTCATTGAAAATTCCAGACAAGGGAGCGCTTAGTCTGTCTTCCCGGACAGTCCAACTGTCTGCCGTATGAAAAGACGGTGCATTTTCCGGAGAGCGTAAATTCCGGCGATACCAGAACCCCGGCAGGTAGAATAAACATTCGTCATGTGGGAATCCGGTATTCAATGTCTGAGAGTAATTAAAGTAAATGTCTTCCCGAGCTTTGATCATCAATGTAATGATTTTTTCTCCGTGCTTATCCTCAATTTTTTGTTGAAGAGATACCGGAATGGTTTCTTTTGCCCGAAGTTCAAACATCTGGTTACCCGGCGTTGCCGGATAAAAGTTTACCGGATATTCAATTGCCGGATTTCCGGGAGTTTTTAGTGTAATAGTTGATCTTATATTTTGTATATTATAGACCGTTTCCGCAACGGATATATTAGAATGAAAAATGGTCGCTATGATGAAAGAAAGCAGAACTGTTTTACGAAACTGTTTCATGTGTACATCGATTAATTATTAATAAAGGAAGAAATTTGTATAAATAAAACGCTCCTCCTGTGTTTGTGAAGAGGAGCGTTTTCTCATGTCTCTAAACAATCAATTGCCTGTGTGTGAATTAATAATAACCTTCATTTTGCGCATCGCTTTCTGTTGGTTTCGGGGAGAGACGGTCGATATGTTTTTGCGGAATCGGACGCAATTTGTGATATTCTTTGATATTTGTCGCTGCATCCGGATTGTACGCCTTTACTCTTTCGTACAGAGTTTCCGTACGTACCAGATCTTCCCACCGGTTCATTTCTCCGAACATTTCGCGGCAACGCTCGTCCAGCATGAAGTTGATGAAGTCTTTGCTGATCTCGTCTGACGTTACTTTATTGGTCTCTTCCGTCGACTTTTCATACTCAGCCGGGGTACTGCCTTCGGCAAAATACCATTCTTTCGGTTTAGCCTCGCCTTCTTTATAAGCGGCTCTTTGGCGGATGACATTGATATATTGGGCTGCCAGTTCATAATTACCCATTCTTCCTGCCGCTTCGGCTGCGATCAGATAGGTTTCTCCGAAACGCATACGGGTGAAGTTGCGGGATCCTTGTTCATAATTCATATCGGGTCTGTTCGGATCCAACCATTTCAGCAAACCGGGAAAGAAGTGGTTTGTATTATTATCAACAGGTAACAGTGTATAGGGGCTCATCGCAACGGCTCTCTGCAGCTCACGGTCTTTTTCAACGTCCAGTACTTTTCCTGTCCGGTCTTTTGCTCCGTAATATTTGGGAATGAAATACGCAGCCGTATCTCCAAGTTGGAATTTGGGTTTTCCGACTAATTCCGCCGGCGTTTCATAAAGCAGATAATCCGTAGTTGCTCCGTTTTGATCCACATAGTAATATTTATCCTTCCAAACAGGGATGGAAGATGCCCTGTTCGCCCAATATACCCACTTGAACATTTTAAGCAGGCGGGAGTCATTTTTCGTGTCATATAATTTTGTCTGGAAATAAGGGGTCGGTCTTACCCGTTTCCAGGCGCGTCCCTGTTCGATATCTCTCTGCAAACCGGGAATATTTTCGTAAGTCGGAACCCAGTAAAGATGCATTCTGTTTCCGTCTCCGTTAAATAGGATTTCCTCGGTAAATTCAATGGCAAAAATTGTTTCTGAAGATGTTTTCTGACCGGAAATACTGAACGTATTTTTATAATCCGGTTCGAGTGCGTGTTTACCGGATTCAATGACTGCTTTTGCATGCTTTAATGCGTTTTGCATATCGGTAGATTGTTGCCCGCGTTGGTCTTTGACTGCGCTTCCTCTTGTCAGATAGACTTTAGCCAGCAGGTTACAAGCAGCCCATTTGGTGGCGCGCCCCCTGTCGGATTGTTGTTCGGGTAAGATATTATAAGCTTTTTCCAGGTCTTCAATAATCGCTTTATATACATCTGCTACCGGAGTTCTTGGGAAATCAGTCATGATTTCGGTTACATTCCCCTCCAATGTTAATGGAACGGCTCCGAAATGTTGAACCAGGTCAAAGTAAAAATACGCCCGCATAAAACGGAGTTCCCCTTCACGAACTGCTTTTTCCGCATCTGTCATGTCCTTCACTTTGGGAAGATACATTAATGCCGTGTTGGCGCGATTGATCCCTTTGTAGTTATTTTCCCAAAATTCATAAATGAGATTGAACCCGGAGTTCATTTGTGCACTGTATTTATTGAACGCATCTTTATTTCCTCCGTCGGCTCCTTCCCAGACATAATCAACACCATACTCGGTGAAAGTATAATAGCGCTCTTGTCCTACATACCAGCGCATGGTGGTATAAAGGCCGTTTACTGCAGTTTCCATTCCTGTTTTTGTCTCAAAAAAATCATACGAAACTCCACTGGCCACTTCCTCTTCCAGAAAAGATTCGCAGGAAGAAAAAGAGAGAGTTGCCAGTATGATGAACAGATTATTTCTTACTATATTTTTCATAAATCATTTATTTTAAATGTTGTTCTACAATTAGAAAGTCAGATTAAGCCCTACACGGTATGTTCTCGGCATGGGTTCATTAAACTCAAGATTGTCGTCTTTGTTCCCTAATTCAGGGTCGATGCCGGTATAATCGGTTATTATGAATACATTGTCGACGGATCCGTAAATTCTAAGTTTGCTGATACCTAATTTATGGGTTATATTTTTCGGCAGATTGTAGCCTAAAGTCACACTTTTCAGGCGGACAAAAGATGCTTTTTGATAATAAAGCGCATCAATATAGCTTGGATTTTCAAAGTCGATATTGGGGCGTGGCGCTTCATTGCTTTTGTTGCTGATCAGGTTTCCGTTTTCATCTTCTCCGGTAATCCGCCAGTAATTGACCTTGGCTCCATTGTACCGGCCGCTCAATCTCAGGCCGCTGTTGAATTTTCTCATCTGTCCGAAGGCTCCGTTCAGGAAGAAGTTGAGGTCGAAGTTCTTATAATAGAAATAATTGCTCATACTCAACGTCAGTTTAGGTTCTACCTGGCCGAGAATGAAACGGTCGTCCGCTGTGATTTTATAATCTCCGTTTTTGTCGACTATTTTGATGTCACCCGGTTTGAATATACCTCCCCACTTTTCTAATTCTTCTTTATCTTCCAATTGCCAGATACCATCGGATTTATAGTCGTAAAATACTTTTACCGGCTCTCCGATGAACCAGCTATTTCCCGGATCATCTTCTTTTCCGTTGTATAGTTCCGTGATTTCTTCTTTATTGGTTGCAAACATAAAGTCAGTATTCCATTTGAAATTTTTATTATCTATGTTTACCGTGTTAATTGTGATTTCGATTCCTCTGTTACGGATTTTTCCGATATTGGATGTTACGTCAGGGAAGCCGGAAACGATAGGAAGTTGTCTTTCCATCAGAAGATCATTCGTGTTTTGTTGATATACATCAATTACACCGCCGACACGGCCATTGAAAAAGCCAAAATCGATACCGGCGTTCCATTGTGACGTCTTTTCCCATGTCAGATATGGATTCGGCATTTCCTTCTGGTAGAAAGATAAAACGCCGTTAGAAGCGTATGTATAACGCCCGTATTCCAGACTACCTTGCGTTTTGTAAGGATCAATGGCGGTATTTCCGGTTATACCGTAGCCGACTCTCAGTTTCAGGTTACTTAATACCTCTACATTTCTCAGAAAAGACTCTTCATTGATACGCCATGCGAGGGCAGCCGAAGGAAACAATACCCATTTATGACCTTCCGCCAGACGGGAGGAACCATCGTAACGGGCAGAAACGGTCAACAAGTATTTGTCTTTGAAGTTATAATTCACACGGCCCATGAAGGAGGCTAACCGCCAACGGATATAGTCGCTGGAGACCTTGTCGATTGTTTGTGCAGAACCTACATTATACCATAACTGGTTTTCGTATGGAAGATCCCTTACCTCAATTGCGTTTTTTTCTTCGGTATCCTGCTGGATAGATTGCATCAGTGTAACTCCGAGGCTATGGTCCTGATTGATTTGTTTATTATACATCAACATGTTTTCCCATGTGTAGGTACGGCGGTTTTCCGCCCTGTTGATTGCCCGGGCCTCACTTGCGCCGGCACGGTCGGATCCCCATCTGCCGAAAAATTCATTATTTGTATAAGGACTGATCTCGATCCCCACATTGGTCCGGTAGATTACATCAAAGGGTAATTTCGCCTCTAAATAATAACTTCCGGTGAAGCGGTCTCTTTTCATTTCTCTTTTCTTGTTTTCCAGATTCAGGAATTGGTTCCATAACTGTGGGTCGTTACCCGGACGACTGGTTGTGTAATTTCCGTTTTCGTCAAAAATGTCGCACAAGGGATAAATGAGCCTCGTGTCCTGATAAAGGTTGTTTCCCGGTGTTCTGTCGGAATGGGAGAATTGTGTGTTTCCTCCGATTTTCACATAGTCGTTCAATTGCCAGTTAAAATTAAAACGGATCGAATAGCGTTGATAATCCTGTCCTTTTACGATACCATCCTGACTGAAATAAGTTGCCGACGCAGCCATCTGAAGCTGTTCCGAACCTCCCCGGACACTTACCTCGTGGTTTTGCATCGGGGCAGTTTGTAAAGCGTGCCCCATCCAGTCGTTATCCTGAACCCACTCGGGATGCCAGTTTCCGTCGGCATCATAACTGTTTTCGATTTTACTCCATACATCCGGAGCCGCTGTGAAATAGCCGATTTTCCGGTCACTGTCTAAAGACGGTTTCAGCGGATAAGGAGTTGTTTTTGTGGTGGCGCGGTTTGCTTCGCGTACCATTTCAATCCATTCGGCTCCGTTGAAAACGTCTACCACCCGGGTGGCTTCCTGTAATCCGAAGTAACCGTTATAGCTGATTTCCGTTCTGCCGGCTTTTCCTTTTTTGGTAGTAATCAGGATGACTCCGTTTGCCCCGCGGGATCCATAGATTGCTGTTGCGGAAGCATCTTTCAGAATTTCCATGGATTCGATGTCGGACGGATTGATATCTTCTAAGCCGGTCGATTTATTGTCGCCCAATACACCTGCAAGCGGAATACCATCAACAACGTATAAAGGCCCGTTATCTGCTTTTAAAGATCTGTTTCCGCGGATTCGGATGGATGTTCCTCCGCCCGGTGTAGCACTGGTTTGCATCACCGATACGCCGGCAGCCCGACCTTGCAAAGCATCTAAGGGATTGGTTGCGGCAACTTCCTGTATTTTATCTCCTTTTACCGAAGCGACTGATCCTGTTAAGTCACGCTTCCTGACAACCCCGTATCCTACAACGACTACTTCGTCCAGGTTTTGTAAATCTTCTTTTAGGATGATCGTCACATTTGTTTGTCCGTTAAGCGGATAGGTGATGGATTGATAACCGATATAGGAGACGGTTAGTGAAGCATTCGTACCGGCTACACTCAGTGTGAATTTTCCGTCCATGTCGGTTATGGTACCATTCGTTGTGGAACCTGTTTCAACAACATTGGCGCCGATGATCGCTTCCCCGCTTTCGTCCATGATGGTTCCGGATACGTTTTGTTGGGAGAACGCGGATGAAACGAAGAAAATGTTCATTGACAATCCCAACAATAATAAATAGAGAAATTTTACTTTCATTTTTTTCATAATAAAAGGTAATTAAGTGTTTAACAATTGAGTAAGATGCTCTTTTCCGATCCAGCAATTTCCATGCTGAATAAATTCAATTTTGTTAACTGGTGTTGAATGCCAAAGCAGATGCTTTTTTCATGATTGTATTAATATTATATTAGAAATCTTAATGATATTTAAAAATGATGGACAAAATTAAGTAACGGAAGCAGTAAGTACATTCAAAAATCCTTCAAAATCTTTCAAAATTAATGCAAACAAATAAAAAAAACTTTCATTTTTAATGCATTACAAAAGTGGTTTTTTACAGGGATAATTTATTCCTGTTTTTGTCTGTCATATTTTTGTACATTTGTGTCGATCTAAACTATCGTGTATTATTATTATTATGAAAACACAAGTAATCTTTGTTTTTTTATTTTCGGTCCTATTTAATTCTCATGCGGATAACGATGAAAATTTTTATTTCAGGCATTATACGAATAAAGACGGTTTATCAAATAATACGGTCTATTGCTCTTTACAGGATAAAAAAGGATTTATGTGGTTTGGTACGGATGAAGGCCTGAATAGGTTTGACGGTTATGCTTTTCAGAATTTTCGTTACAATGCGAAAGTAAATACCGGTGAAACTCTTTTGAATGATCATGTTTTTAGTATTTATGAAGATTTTTCGGGGAAAATATGGATATGTACCCGGAATGGGGTTTGTTATTATGATTATGAATCCGGATCCGGATCTTTCCGTTCTTTTATTCCTGATCCGCAGTTATCAAGCTATTATGCGGATCAAATATGTGAAGACAAAAACGGAAATATCTGGATGCGAAACTCCTTTCATTTATTAAGATATAATGCGAAGGATCAATCGTCTAAAATATTTCCTTCGGATAAGTATAAATTCACTCCCCTAACGATGACGATAACGGAAAATGGCGACCCTGTTTTCGCAGACACCTCTTCTCTGTTTATTTATAATCCGGAGGCGGAAAATTTTATTCAATTACTTACAATACGTGATTTTGTAAATAATGATTTGAATACAATCAGTTTCATAAAAGAAATTCCTCAGGTGGGTTTTCTTATCGGAACGAAGTCGGAAGGTTTATTGATGTATCATTCCGGAAGAAGGCTTCTGGAAACAGTTATTCCGGAGATACAGGTTCGTTCTATTATGCAATATAATACAAATGTATATTGGATTGCGTCGGAATCGGGGATTTATATATATAACCTGATTGATAAGTCTGTTGTAAATCTGCGGAAGTCATTGACCAATAATTATGCAATTGCGGATAATGCTGTTTATACCCTCACAAAAGACCGGGAAGGAGGTATTTGGGTAGGTACTTATTTCGGAGGTATTAATTATTTGCCGAGGAGTTATAAAAATTTCACCTACTATATCGGAGGAAAAACCCATACCGGTATGTTAGGGAATACCATCCGTGAAATACATCCGGATCAATATGGCAATTTGTGGCTTGGAACGGAGGATAATGGTGTCAACTGTTTTAACCTTAAGACAAATAAAATGGTTAACTATTCATTATTGAATGAAGAACGGAAACTGGCGGCCACAAATATTCATGGTCTATATCCGGATGGAGACACCTTGTGGATCGGTTCTTTTAATAAAGGCATTGAGCTGATGCATATTCCGACCCGGAAAATTCTCCGGCATTTCACACAATCAAATACAAACAATCAACTGGCCTCCGATTTTGTTTTATGCTTTTACAGAACCCGTAATGATGAGTTCCTTGTAGGAACCTTTGCCGGAGTTTTCTTATTCGATAAAAAAACAAATACTTTTTCCAAATGGAAAGGTGTTGAAAATCTGGCGAGACAAATTCTGGAAGACCATGAAGGAAATATATGGGTCTCGACAGATAACGGACTGTATAAATATGTGCCTCCGAAATCAGATACGGAGGAGGATGTTCCGGCATATCGATATGTCAAATCACCCGAATCTCAAAAGCCGGGGTTAGGCAGTTCAAATACAACATCCGTTTTTGAGGATTCCAAAGGGCGTATATGGATTACTACGGTTTATGGTTTTTCGCTTTACGATAAAAATACGGATTCTTTTAACCGGATAACGACTGATGACGGACTGCCAAGTAATATGATTTACAGAATTGTAGAAGATGAAGACGGTATTTTCTGGATATCAACGGCAAACGGGTTGGTACGATTTAATCCTGAAACGTATGTAATGCACACATATACCGGTTCCGATGGCTTGCATGAAACACAATTTAATTATTCCTCCTCCTATAAGGATCCGTCAGGAACCATCTATATGGGAACTGTTCGCGGAATGATTTCTTTTAATCCCAGGCAATTCATAAATGATTCATATTCGCCGGAACTTCATATCACGCGTATTCAGACACACGATACTTCACAAAATCATTTATTGCAACCTGTTTCGGATAAGCCTTATACACTTAAATTGCCATACAATTCGTCTACATTTATTATTTCTTATATTGCCCCGGCGTATACTTCACCTGATGCCGTCAAATATTCTTATTTGTTGGATGGTGTGGATAAGGACTGGATTTATATGGATAAAAATAAAGAAGTCACTTTTGCCAATCTTGCCCCCGGAAAATATATATTCAGGGTCAGGTCTACGAATATTAATGATGTTTGGCAGGATAACGAACAGATATTGCATATTGTAATTACTCCTCCGTTCTGGGCCACGATAGGAGCTTTTATTTTTTACGGGTTCGTGATTGTAACCAGTATTGTTTTTTTCTATAAATATAAGAAGCGGAAGCTTTTCATGAAGGTTCAACGGAATCAGGAACTTTTTGAAGTGGAAAAAGACAAAGAATTATATAATGCCAAAATACAGTTTTTCACGTTTATCACACATGAAATCCGTACCCCTCTTACACTGATCAAAGCGCCATTGGAAAAGATTATAAAATCGGATGACGGAACGGAAGTAACGAAACATAATCTGCAGATTATTGAGAAAAATACACAACGATTGCTTGATCTGAGTAATCAGTTACTTGATTTCAGAAAAACGGAAAGTCATGGTTTTCGCCTGAATTTTGTAAAGACGGATATAACAGCTATGATGGAAAATATATTGGTTCCTTTTATTCCGGTTTTTCAGAATGAAAATAAACACACACACATCGAAATTTCCGACAATCACATTTTTGCCTATATCGACCGCAATGCATTCACAAAAATAATTACAAACCTGCTCACAAATGCATTGAAATATTCAACGAATTACATTGCCTTGAAACTATCTGTCACAAACGGTACGGAACAAACATTTCAGGTGGCTGTTGTCAATAATGGTTTTTTGGTGCCGGAAAAAGAGCGGGAAAATATTTTTACGCCGTTTTACAGGCTGAAGGAAAATGAGAATATGCAGGGTAGCGGTATCGGTTTGTCACTATCGCGTACATTGGCTGAGTTTCATCATGGTTCACTTGTCTTTCAGGAGACACCGGAAGGTTTTAATCAGTTTATGTTGACATTGCCCATTGTGCAGGAAGACTACAATTTTGATTTGACACAAAAAAACGTCGCGCAATCTACAGAAATAATGATTCCTGTAACTTCCGGCAAACAGATTATACTTATTGTGGAGGATCAGCCTGATATGCGTAAATTTTTATCCGGTGAGTTAAGTCTGGAATATGAAATCCTGGAAGCGGAAAACGGCCGGGAAGCGTTGGATATTTTGTCGAAAAACAATGTAAGTCTGATTGTCAGCGATATTATGATGCCTGTCATGGATGGCTTTGAATTATGCAATACGGTCAAGAATGATGTACAATACAGTCATATACCACTCATCCTCTTAACGGCGCAACATAATCAGCAATCACGTTTAACAGGCCTTAATGAAGGCGCTGATGCTTATATGGAAAAGCCGTTTTCATTAGAGCATCTTTTTGCACAGATCGGAAATCTGTTGAAAAACAGAGAGCTTCTTCGGCAATCTTATCTGGAGAAACCGTTGACTCCGGCTTCTTCATTAGCCGTTTCCCTTGTTGATAATCAGTTTATACAGAAACTGAACGCTTCTATAGAAGAAAACCTTGCCAACGAAAACCTTAGTGTGGAAATGATTGCCGGTAAGATGAATATGAGTGCCTCAAGCTTGTATCGTAAAGTGAAAGGCCTTTCAGACCTCTCACCTGTAGATTTTATACGTATGGCGCGTTTGAAAAAAGCTGTCCAGTTAATGCAGGATGGTGAAAAAAGGATCAATGAAATTGCATTCCTTGTCGGATTTTCTTCTCCTGCTTATTTCTCAACCTGTTTTCAGAAACAATATGGAAAATCACCTTCGGAGTTCATCAAAGAAATGGGTTAAACTTGTTCTGTTCCTTTCTTCTGATCGATATATCGGGTAACTTTTCCGTAAATGATCAAAGCGATTGCCGAGATCAAAGCGATTACACCGAAATAATACCAGATATAATGGGCATTAGATGCGGCTGCGGCCCATTCCGTATGGGATGAAAACAGTGTCGGTTCCGGACAATATTTGTCGAGCAGGTAGCCGGACAAACCGAAGCCGAGTATGGACGAAAGGAAAGAGTGTAAATGGCTGAACCCTAAATATAAGCCTTCTTCTCCTTTCGGAGCCTGTAACGAGAAATATTCGAGAAAACGGGGTGATATAAATGTTTCTGCCAGACCCTGGAATACGATACCAACCACCATCATAAAGGCGACCGGATGCATGCTGAGGATTGTCTGGTTTGGATCCAGGACATTTCCATATGACATGCACAGTGCGGAAATCGGCATGATAAACATTCCTACCGTCATGGATGTGAGCGCTGTCCGCTTACTCATGATTTGTGTGACCAGGTTTACGGTCAGTACAACGACCAGAGGGTTGACGTTTGCATACCATGACGGCGAAGCGCCTTCTCCGGCCAGGCGCAGTACATATTTGGGCATGGTTGCATATAACTGGTGCTGAACCATCCAAAAGCCTGTAATGATAATGATCAGCATCACTAAGCGTCCGTTTGTACATACTTTTATGAAAGCTCTCCAGATCTGACGGAACGATTTTCCTTCGCCCGCATGTTGTGAACTTTTGTATAAAAAGAAGATGGCGATAAGAGCCAGGAGGGTCATGGTGGCGGAAAAATAATTCAGGGTGATTAATCCCTCGTTACCCATTGCTTCACGAAGCGGTTTCACAATTGTTTTGCCTGAGAATGCCCCGATGTTTACCATTGAATAAAAAATGGAAAAACCTTTCGCTCTGTTTTCCGGTGTTGTTTCTTTGGCGACCGTCCCCGAGATGACGCTTTTTATAAAGGAACCTCCTATCACAATCAGGGCCATAATCGGAATAATCCCATAGCGTACATTATTTTCTAGTAATCCCGTAAATTCGGTGGTCATGGAGTATTTCACAAGTCCCGACGATTCTAGCAATGTAGGGAAGAGGCCGAGTCCTGCATATCCTATGGTAAGGAGGGAAAAAGCCAGCAACATGGAGTTACGGAATCCTATTTTATCGGCCAATGCTCCTGCGAAAGTAGGCAACAAATACAAACAGGCGGAAAATGTTCCGGCAATTGCTGCTGCTTGTATATCGTTAAATCCTAAGATCCGGCTGAGGTATAATGTGATTACAATAAAAACTCCATAGTAAGCGGCCCGTTCAAGCAATTCAACAAAATTTGCCACCCAAAACGCTTTACTCCATTTTACTTTCACTTTGGTTTCTTTCTCCATAATAATTAATTTGTTAGCAATTTTATTTTGAAGTTGCAAAGATATGAAATCCGTGATAAATTATAAAAATGTTTCAAAACATACCGGATTTAGAAGAAAAATAACAAATATTTTTGATTTTAATTTATAATAATATATATTCACAGTTTTAACTTTAATGCAAAACTATTGGAGCATGAGAAACATTGTAATATTTTTGGTTTTTGTTCTTTGTGGTTTGAATGTCTTTGGGCAGGTAAATAGGGTTGGCTCCATAGAAGAAATTCAGGCTCGTATCGATAGTCAGTTGATGATTTTCCCCCAGGAAAAAATACATTTGCATCTGGATCGTGACTGTTATGTTCCGGGAGAGAAAATCTGGTTTAAAGCGTATGTGACGGATATGTTGACTCATCAATCCCCGACGTATAGCAGCTATGTGTATGTAGAACTGATTAATTCGTCGGACTCGTTGGTAAGCCGTGTGATGATCCCTAAAGGAGAAGATGAGATGTATCATGGAAATGTGTTTTTGTCTGATGTAATACCCGAAGGTTATTATACAATTCGCGCTTATACGCGTTATATGGAAAATCTGGGAGAAGACTATTTTTTTAAGAAAAATATCTGGATCGGAAAATTGCCGGCAATCAGGGAACAAGGTAAGGTAAAAAAGAAAAAATCATCGAAAGATAATTATGATGTATCATTTTTTCCCGAAGGAGGAAATCTGCCGGAAGGAGAATTTTGCAGAATTGCATTCAAAGCATTAAACAGGAACGGTTCCTCTGAATATATTTCAGGGGAGGTTGTTGATAAGGAGGGTCAGCACATCTGTTCCGTAGAAACGGTTCATTCCGGTATGGGTTCTTTTATGTTTGTGCCGGAGCAAAGCAAAGAATATTATTTGAAATGTAAAAACAGGAGTGGAAATGAAAAACGGTTTAAACTTCCATTGGCCCGGAGTACATACTCAATAACGACTGCCTGTCGTAATCAGAAGATCTTTGTGTCTTTGAGAAAATCCGCCGGTCTTCCGAAAGACCCGCTGTATCTATTGGTGCATTGTCGTGGTATTGTATGTTATTTTGATTCATGGAAATGGAAGAACGGTTGGATTTCTTTCCCGGGAAATGAATTTCCTTCAGGAGTATTACAAATCGTATTGTTCGATCAGGATATGAATCCATTGAGCGAACGGCTGGTTTTTAATAAAAACGAAAGCCAGGACCAGGCCAGGCTCATTTTTTCCACGGATAAGTCAAGCTATCAAAGCAGGGAGAAAATTACTTCCGGCCTGTCTGTTTCGGATGATAACGGAATCCCGCTGACAGGTCATGTTTCGGTTGCTGTTACCGATGATGGGGATATTGCGGTTGATACATTGAATACTATTTTGTCGAGCCTGTTGCTTTCTTCAGAACTCAGGGGCTATATCGAGTCACCGGGATATTATCTGCAGGATGACAGGAAAGCGGAAGTTGCCCTTGATCATTTAATGATGGTACATGGATGGAGGAGGTATAATATTCCTGATGTTATCAGAGGGAATCTGAAGTATCCCGAAATAGGGTTTGAACAAACGAAAGAAATCTCCGGAACGGTGAAGAGTACAATTTTGGGAAGACCCGTGATAAACGGGGAGATTTTATTCTTTTCTTCCGACGGAACTTTCGGACAGGCGGAAACCGATTCTGCCGGATTTTTTAGTTTTTACGGACCGGGTTTTCCTGACAGTACAAATTTCTTTATTCAGGCAAAGAACCGGAAAGGGCGTGAGAATGTTGAATTAATTCTTAATAAAGAACAATTCCCTGTTTTGAAGTATGCGCCGCATAGCCTTACTTCTGGCTTTCCGGAAGCGGATAATGAAAATACTATGGACGATTTTATGGAAAAAGCGGAGCAACGCGCCAAGTATGACGAAGATATAAGGACGATTCATCTGAAGGAAGTTGAGGTTACGGCAAGGAAAATAGAAAAGAAAGATGAAGCGAGACTGCGGTTCTGGGCAAATTCAAGTTCGGATGTTACAATTTACAGGGACCAGATTGAAAGGAGGCATCCTTCAAAAGTGGCTGATGTACTTTATGGTGTTGCAGGAGTACAGGTCTTTGGTGATGGAAATATTTTAATAAGAGGTGTGGGTTCAATAGCAGGACGTCGCCCTCTTGTATTAATAGATGGAGTTCCTGTAGAATGGCCCGAAGACATGTTTTCCATTTATGATTCTCCGTTGGAGAATGTGAGTGTCCACGACGTGGAGAGTATTGATGTTTTTAAGGGACCAAGCACAGCGATGTTCGGCATACGTGGATCAGGGGGAGTGATCAGTATTACGACAAAAATAGGAGGGAGTGATGATTCCTCATCCGAAAGAAGGTTTAACTATGCATTCGTCTCTCCTCTCGGCTATCAGAAACCAGTTGAATTTTACTCGCCGGAATACGACACTCCGGAGTCAAAACACCTGGGGAATCCGGACTTCAGAACGACTATTTTTTGGAAGCCGGATGTACTCCTTTCGGAAGATGGGAAAGCTACATTCGAGTTTTATTCTTCCGATTTTCCGACGACTTATTCTGTTGTCATTGAAGGATTATCCACAGACGGTAAAATCATACGTCAGGTTGAGAGGATATCAATAGAATAGGCTGTTTATTTGTATTTTATGCTTGTTCATTATCATCTTCTATCTCTATCGAATCGGATGTTTTGAATGTGAATTTTTTCTGACCGATGTAACTGCATATTACAGTAATGATAGTGATGATCATTTTGGATGGAGTAGGATAGAAATCCAATCCGTCCACTAATATTTTTAATCCGATGTAATTGATGATTAAATTGGCTGAAACAACCAGCAAATAACGAATTAGCTGTACCCGTCCACGCAGATCCGAGCCGGTGAAAGTAACATATTTCTGGAGAAGAAATCCGGAAATCGTCGTGATGGGAAATGTGATTATTAATGTGGCTATATGCGGACTTAGTGTGGCAAAACCCAGATCAAACAGTTTGTCTTTAAAAACACAGTTATATACGAAGAAATACAATAACCAGTCGAATACAATGTTGGCCGCTCCGCATACTCCATACCGGTATAACTGGATGGGCATGAATCTGCGAAAAAGCGGATGTGTAAAATCTATTACCTTTTGTATCCAAAGGCCGACCTTTGTAAAAATGTTGCGCATAATGGCTGCAAAAATACAAAAAAATTATACAGGCTCGATGCCTTGTTCCGCTAATAATTTCAGGCTTAAGTCTTTTAGCTTGAATTTCTGTATTTTACCACTGCCCGTCATCGGGAATTCGTCTATAAAAAAGATGTACTTCGGTATTTTGTGACGTGCGATTTTACCACGGCAGAAATCTGTTACCTTCTCTTCCGTAAGATTCACACCGTCTTTCCGGATGATAAACGCGCCGACTTCTTCTCCATATTTTTGTGATGGTACAGCTGCAACCTGTATGTCTTTTACTCCTTCCAGGTGATATAAAAACTCTTCAATCTCACGCGGATAGATATTTTCTCCTCCGCGGATAATCATATCTTTGATCCGGCCCGTGATTTTGTAGTAACCGCGTTCATCTTTTATGCCTAAGTCGCCTGAGTGAAGCCAGCCGGCTTTATCAATAACTTCGGCTGTTGCCGTCGGATTTTTGTAATATCCTTTCATTACGAGGTAACCGCGACAACATATTTCGCCTTGTACGCCGGGAGGGCATTCTTTGCCGGTTTCGGGGTCTACGACGATGACTTCGGTAAACGGATATTCGCGGCCGACCGTTGTGCAACGGTCTTCAAACGAGTCTTCCAGTACGGAATGTGTCATTCCGGGTGAACTTTCCGTCAGTCCGTAGACGCTTGTGATGTATGTGACATGCATTTTTTCCGTCACGGAACGCATTACTTCGATCGGACAAAGAGCACCTGCCATGATACCCGTCCTTAGCGATGTGAGGTCGAACATATTAAACATCGGATGGTTCATCTCTGCGATAAACATGGTCGGAACACCATACAACGCCGTACATCGTTCTTTGTGAACGGACGCGAGCACGAGTAACGGATCAAATTTTTCAACCATGACCTGTGTACATCCGTGTGTCAGTACATTCATCGTCGCCAATACGACCCCGAAACAATGAAATAACGGTACGCAACAACAAAGTTTGTCATCGGCCGTAAAGCCCATTCCCTCACCTGTGAAAAATCCGTTATTCGCGATGTTGTGATGTGTCAGCATCACGCCTTTCGGGAATCCGGTCGTACCGGATGTGTATTGCATGTTAACCACATCCTGGCAATTGACCAGACATTTCGCATCATTAAGTTCTTTGTCTCCGACATTTTCGCCGAGCAGTAGTATTTCCGCCGTGTTGTACATTCCGCGATATTTTTCCTGACCAATGTAAACGACGTTACGCAACTCGGGGAAACGTTCGCTGTGCAGATATCCGCGTTGTGTATCTTTCAGTTCGGGCAACATGGTATAGACCATATCGATATAGTTACCGTCGAAAACGCCTTCTGTAATGCATAAGGTGTGAATATCGGAATCTTTTACGAGAAATTCCAGTTCGTGTTGTTTGTAATTTGTGTTGACCGTAACCAATACGGCTCCTATTTTTGCTCCCGCGTAAAGGAATGTAAGCCAATCGGGCACATTGGTTGCCCAGATACCGATATGCGTACCACGTTTTACGCCGATGGACAGCAGGCCTTTTGCCATATCGTCCACGCGTTGGTTAAATTCTTTCCAGGTGAATCGCAGGCCACGATCCGAATAAACCAGATATTCTTTATCAGGTGTTGTTTCTGCCCAATGTTCAAGCCAATCGCCGAGGGTTCTGTTGCTTAATTCCATAATTTGTTCTGTACTTTTTTCTTGCTAAAAAAGTATCAAAAAAGCAAGACTTCGTATGCTTCGCTCGTTAAGCTTAACGTTCGGTCAGCTAAAATCTATGTAACTCGTTTTGCGGCTTTGCCGCTTCGCTCAAACAGTATAGATTTTTAACGCTTTCCTCACTACTTAACGGTTCACCACACGAGGTCGGTGTTTATACTTTTATTTTTCAACTCTATTTTTATCCGCAAATGCGCTTTTATTCACTAATATGGTGTGTATATTACTCCCAAAATCTTGGCCGGTTTTTCATTTTCCGCATGTACATGATGGGCTACGATAGAATCATAATAGATACTATCTCCTTCACGGAGGATGTATGTGTTTCTGCCATAGTTTATTTCAATCGTGCCTTCAATTACATATATAAATTCTTCCCCTTCATGTGTGGAAAAAATAAAGTCGGCATTTTTTGCAGGTTCTACATCAATGATAAACGGCTCCATATGCCGCCCTGATTTGTCTGTTGAGAGGGCGTGATATGACATGTATTTGTGTTTTGTTACGGCGTTGTTGGTGAAACCGATTCCTTCGCTGCACTGATGGTTTTCTTTACGGCAGATAACCGGACCGAGTTCTTGCTGGTCATCGAGGAATGTTCCTAAACGTACACCTAATACACGGGCAATTTTAATTAATGGAGCCAATGACGGAAAGTCTTCGTTTCCTTCAATTCTCATGATTTGTTCTTCCGTCAGGCCGGAGCGTTCAGCCATGTCTTCTACAGATATGTTTTTCATTTCACGGAGACCTTTTATTTTTTCTCCGATTATTTTGTTTGTTTTCATTTTGCTTACATATTTGTTATTTTCGGGCAAATGTAATTGTTTTTTTTAATATTGCAACTATATTTCGTTAATGATCCGTATTTTATATGATTTTTCTGTGAATGTATTTTGTATTGCTTTCGGATCACAAAATAACCCCGTTCATTTTGTATTCCTCGTAACTTACATTATATTTGTATCGCTATATAATAATTGAAAACTATGATTTCAACGATAGATTTTGTGGCGGAAATAAACCGCATGCGGAAAGAAAAAAATGCCGTTATACTGGCTCATTATTATCAAACCGGAGATATTCAGGATATTGCTGATTGTGTAGGCGACAGTCTTGCGTTAGCTCAGTGGGCGGCTAAGACTACGGCAGATATTATTGTTCTTTGTGGTGTTCACTTTATGGGCGAAACGGCTAAGATACTTTCACCGGAAAAGAAAGTGCTGGTTCCGGATCTGGCAGCCGGGTGTTCGTTGGCGGATAGCTGTCCGGCGGATGAGTTTGAAAAGTTTGTCAAGACCCATCCCGGGTATCAGGTCATTTCATATGTGAATACAACAGCAGCGGTCAAAGCGTTGACGGACGTGGTCGTTACGTCAACGAACGCGCGTAAGATTGTCGATTCGTTTCCGAAAGATGCAAAACTGATTTTCGGTCCCGACCGCAACCTCGGAAATTATATAAACAGCATCACCGGGCGTAATATGCTGCTTTGGGATGGAGCATGTCATGTACATGAACAGTTTTCGTTAGAAAAAATAATAGAACTGAAAAAAGAATATCCGGAGGCGGAAGTAATTGCTCATCCGGAATGTAAGCAGCCGATCCTGATGATCGCCGATTTTATCGGTTCGACGGCGGCGCTTTTGAAACATACGCGAGAATCCCCGAAAACGCAGTTTATCGTAACGACAGAAAGCGGAGTCATCCATGAGATGCGTAAATGCAGTCCGCAAAAGATTTTTATTCCGGCGCCGCCAAATGACAGCACATGTGCATGCAATGAATGTAATTTTATGCGGCTTAATACAATGGAAAAATTATATTTGTGTCTGCGTGACGAAAAACCTGAAATATGGGTTGATCCCGATATCCGCGAACGCGCCGTCAAGCCAATACATCGTATGCTGGAACTCTCGTAGATCAGCTTCATCGGGAAAGAAATCCCTTTACACGTTGTTGAAAACAGGAAATAAAATAAAAACATGATGAAAAGAGTAATATTTATTATTTGTTTAGTCTTGTCGTTTTGTGGTTGTGCCCAAAAACCGTCGTTGGTTTCTTATAATCCGGCAGAATTTGAGAAACTTATCAGGGAAGATGCGGATATACAATTAGTGGATGTGCGTCGTCCGGATGAATATGCCGCAGGACATTTGGATAAGGCAATACTGATCAATGTATTGGATTCCGGTTTTGTTACCCAGGCCGAATTGTTGCTTGATAAATCAAAACCTGTTGCTGTCTATTGCAGAAGCGGAAAACGAAGTAAAGACGCCGCCGAAAAACTATCCGGCAGAGGCTTTAAGGTTTATGAATTGAATAGTGGGTATAACGGATGGGTTGATTATCAAAAATCAAAAGAGTAATAAACGATGGCGGTTGAACGTGATTATTTGATGCGCATGTTGCAGGAATTCTTTGAGGCCATCGCGAAGATTGTGCATCGTGATTCGCCTGGTATGGAACCGGATGTTTCGGATAAGCAGGAACGATTTAACGATATGTACAAACAATATTTTCGTAGTTCCGCGGACTATTTTTATGAAACGGAAAAAGAAATCATTTTGGACGATTTGGAAGAGGAAGGACTTCGTGAAGAGGATCTTTTTGCCAAAATGCAGATGCTTTCCGAATTATTGTATCAGGATGCACTGATAAAGAGAGGTATTCCCGAGAAATGTATGCTTCTTGAAAAAGCCTTGTTTTTGTTCGAATATATGAATAAAAACGGTCGCACGTATTCCTGGGATCGCGAACAAAAAATAAGCGATATAAAAAAGCAATTAACGGAATTCGATAGTTAAAATGATGATAAAAAGATCATTTAACCGACCTCGTGCGGTGAGCCGTTAAAAGAAGAGACCTTGTTTTAAACTAAAAAAGATAAATGTATGAAAAAAGTGTTTTTGTGTAGTGTGTTATGTATGGCTTTCGCTATCGTAACAGGCAAAGCCGAGGAGGCGCGGTTGTTGCGTTTTCCTTCTACGAATGGCTCCGAAATCGTATTTACGTATGCGGGTGATTTGTACAAAGTTTCGGTTAATGGTGGTGAGGCGAAGCGGCTTACTTCGCATGTGGGGTATGAAATGTTTCCCCGTTTTTCTCCGGATGGAAAGACTATTGCATTCACAGGGCAGTATGACGGAAATACGGAAGTTTATACCATCCCGTCTGATGGCGGCGAACCGTTACGGCTGACATATACGGCGACAAACAGTCGTGACGACCTGGGTGACCGTATGGGGCCGAATAATATTGTTATGTGTTGGACGACAGATGGAAACCATGTCGTATACCGGAATCGGATCGGTAGCGGTTTTGAAGGTAACCTGAAATTAGTGAGCAAGGAAGGCAGCCTTTCGGAATTTATTCCTTTGCCTGAAGGTGGTTTCTGCAGTTATTCTCCCGATGGAAAGAAGCTGGCATATAATCGTGTGATGCGTGAATTTCGTACCTGGAAGTACTATAAAGGGGGTATGGCCGATGATATATGGATCTATGATGCGGATAAAAAGTCTGTCGAAAACATAACAAATAATGATGCTCAGGATATCTTTCCGATGTGGGTGGGTGATGAAATTTATTTTGCTTCCGATCGGGATCGTACGATGAATATATTTGTTTATAATACAAAAACAAAGGAAACATCCAAAGTTACGAACTTTACGGATTTTGATGTAAAATTTCCTGCGACAAACGGTCAAATGATTGTTTTTGAAAACGGCGGTTATATTTATAAGCTGGATCCCTCTGCGAAAAAAGCGGAAAAGGTGAATATAACGCTTACGTCCGACAATATATATGCCCGCAGTGAAATAAAAGACGGAGGTAAATACCTCTCCGCAGCAAGTCTTTCTCCCGAAGGAAAACGTCTGGTTATTACTGCCCGCGGCGAAATATTTAACCTCCCGGCGGAACAGGGGGTAACAAAGAATATAACACGTACTCCCGGCGCTCACGAACGTTCCGCCGCATGGTCTCCCGATGGGAAACACATTGCCTATATATCTGATATTACCGGCGAGACGGAACTTTATATGCAGCCTGCCGAAGGAGGTGAGATTATAGCCCTGACAAAGAATAATGATACGTACATCCGTGATTTTGAGTGGAGTCCGAATAGCAGTTATATTGTCTATACTGATCGTAAAAACAGGGTCGTTCTTCTAAATGTGCAGAATAAAAATAAGACGATCGTTCTGCAGGACTCTGTCAGTATCCCGCGTGATGTTACGTTTTCTCCGGATACCAGATGGCTTACCTATACGCGTGATGCATCGAATGATTTTTCGATCGTATATGTTTATAACCTTGCCGATAAAAAAGAATATGCAGTCACCGACCGTTGGTATGAATCCGGCTCTCCGGTATTCAGTACGGATGGAAAATACCTGGTATTCACTTCTTCCCGTGATTTTAATCCGACCTATGGTTCAAAAGAATGGAACCATATTTATGGAAGGTCAGATAACGGAGTCTATCTTGCTTTGCTGCAGAAAGAGACTCCGTCTCCTTTTATACAGAAAGATGACGGGAACGAAACAAAAAAAGTGGAGATAAAGGTGGAGGAAGGAAAGAAAAAAGAAGATGATAAAAAAGGCGATAAGCCGGTTAAGAATGTTGTTATTGATACGGATGGGCTCTCCGACCGTATTGTGAGAATTCCTGTGGGTTCCGGGTTCTATGGCAGTTTTTATTCGGATGGCAGCAAGGTATACTATTCCCGCGGAGGATCCATGTTTATGTATGATCTGGATAAGAATAAGGAAGACCAGATTGCCGACGGTGCGCGTATGTGGGTTGAACCGGGAAGTAAAAAAGCCGGATTCTTTAAAGGCGGACAGGTTTATGTGATGGATATACCGGCGGGAAAAGCAAACTTCGAAAAAGCGGTTAATTTATCCGATATGAAAATTACAACTGATTATCCCAAAGAATGGGCGCAGATCTTTGATGAAGCGTGGCGTGCTTTCCGGGATGGCTTTTATGTGGAAAATATGCATGGTGTAGACTGGAAAGCGATGAAAGCAAAATATGAAGTTCTGGTTCCTTATATAAAGAATCGTCTGGATCTGAATTATGTGATCGGAGAGATGATCGGAGAGCTTGATTGCGGACACGCCTATGTTTCAACGGGCGAGATGGATCGTCCGGGACGTATTAAGACCGGTCTTTTAGGTGCGGAAATTTCACGCGATAAGAGTGGCTTTTTCCGTATCGGAAAAATCTATAAAGGTGAAACCTGGAGTAATTCTTTGCGTTCACCGCTGACGGAACCGGGTATAGAAGCTAAAAGCGGCGATTTCATTGTGGCGATTGACGGTATTCCCGCGAATAGCGTGAATGATTTATATACCTTGCTTGTCGGAAAAGCAAATGTGCCGACCGAACTTTCTTTAAATAGTTCAGCCTCGTTGAATGGAGCCCGGAAAGTGGTGATCCGCCCGCTTGAAGAAGAATATTCGCTTGTTCATTACCAGTGGGTTCAGAATAATATAGAGAAAGTGGACAAAGCTTCAGGTGGTAAAATAGGATATATCTATATTCCGGATATGGGTGTTGACGGACTAAACGAATTTGCGCGTTATTTCTATCCTCAGCTTGATAAAGAAGGCCTGATTATAGACGACCGGGCAAATGGTGGCGGTAATGTATCGCCGATGATCCTGGAACGTCTGGCACGTGAGCCTTACCGCATGACGATGTATCGCGGAAGCGTCCGCAACGGAACTGTCCCTGATGCTGTACAGGTTGGTCCTAAAGTTTGCCTGATTAATAAATATTCAGCCTCCGATGGGGACCTGTTTCCATGGGGCTTCCGCGCCCTTGGATTAGGCAAGCTGATCGGTACGAGAACCTGGGGAGGAATTGTAGGAATCAGCGGTTCACTTCCTTTTATCGACGGAACGGATATACGTGTACCGTTCTTTACAAGCTACGACATGAACGGCGAATGGATGATCGAAAATTATGGAGTCAACCCCGACATTCTGATTGATAACGATCCTGTCAAAGAATGGAACGGTGAGGATGAGCAATTAAACCGCGCGATTGATGAGGTAATGAAAGAGTTGAAGAATCGTAAACCATTACCCAGAACCCCCGCTCCGCGTGTGTGGAATAAATAAATATTGAATGAAGGTTTAATTTATTAGAATAATCAGGGTATTCCTACATGTCGGGATACCCTGATTTAGTTTAATCCGGTTTTTGTAATCATTAAAAAAAGTCTATATTTGCAATTATGAAACAAACCTGAACTGAAGATCGATGACCAAAGGGGAGTTAACCGAAGAACGAACCAATGGTAGCTTTGCTTCCTTCGGAAGCGATTAATAATTGTTTCCGTACTGAACGAAATAGGTTTACGAGGTGGAAGCAATTCTATATTACCTTAGTATTAAGAAAAATTGTACATATGAAATCGGATATATTGGGAAAAAGCAAAATAAAATGGGATCATTTTCTGTCCGGAGATAATGATGCCTATCAATGGCTTTACAAGACATATATTCACATACTGTATTCATATGGTAAACGTTTCACATCCGATACCGAGATAATTAAAGATTGCATACAGGAAGTTTTTACTACCATATACAGAAGTCGTGACAGATTAACAACTCCTGACAATGTCAAGTCGTATTTAATGATTTCATTGAAAAATAAATTAATACGTACCTTACAAAAAAAAGAACTTTATGTTGATTATGGTTTGGATGAAGACTCTCAATTTATCCTGGCACCAACGGTCGAAGAAGAATACATTGAAAATGAAGAATATATTCAACAAAAAAAGAAAGTCGAAAAAATTATTTCCATTCTGACTCCCCGGCAAAAAGAAATTATCTACTACCGGTATATTCAGGAACTTGATTTAGACGATATTTGTAAGTTGATGGATCTTAACAATCAATCGGCCAAAAACCTGATACAGCGTTCCCTGAATAAAATAAGAGAAAATTATGATGGCTCATTTGAAAGTTTTCTTTTATTCCTTTTTCTTTCAAACTTTATTTCCAAATAAAAGTTTTTCACTAAATTAAAAAAAATAGTTTAAAAAGTGAGTACTATTTCCTTTTTGTTGTATCCATCCTATATAAATACAACATAAAATGAAATCGGACTACTTTGGATATCGGGCTGATCAATTATTGGATGATGATTATTTTATCCATTCGGAATTACATCCGACCCACTCAGATAAAATATTCTGGTCAGAACTGGAAAACGAAGATAAAATACTGGCTGAAGAAATAAAAATAGCTCGCGCTTTTCTGGAAAACCTGAAAAGCTGTGCAGAAAAGGAATCCATGACTTCGGAAGATGAGCGGGAACTTTGGAACAGGATTAACCGGAAAAATCACAGATTTGATACAAGATTTCAACGAAGTATAAAGATCGGTTTGAGCATTGCAGCTTCGGTTGCTTTGTTGATCGGATTTGTATGGTATTATCAAGGATCAGGGCCGATTCTGGAAGAGACGGATTATCTATCCATGCTGGAAAATATGAAACAGGATACTTTGGCAAATAATGTACAACTGATATTGTCAAATGATGAAAGCATCTCGATTGATGGAAAAGAGACAAGCGTTGAATATCAGGAAGATGGATCTGTAAATATTAATGAGGCGGAAAAAGTAAATACGGCGGAAAAAATGAGTCCCGAAAAAACATTTAATCAACTGGTTGTCCCGAAAGGAAAACGTTCGACGCTTACATTTCATGATGGTACTAAATTATGGGTTAATTCCGGTTCGAAAGTTATCTATCCGGAATCATTTGATGAGAAAAAACGGGAGATTTTTGTGGAGGGGGAGGTTTTTCTGGATGTAAAGCAGGATAGTAAAAAGCCGTTCATTGTAAAAACAAAACAATTGGATGTTACGGTTTTAGGGACGCAATTCGATATTTCGGCTTATGAATCGGAAGAGCAAATTCAGGTAGTGCTTGTAGATGGAAAAGTGGAGGTCCGGACATCGGAAAAAGAGGTAAAAACGTTATCCCCGAGCCAAATGTATTCATATAATCCAATAACGCATGAAAATGAAATAACACATGTGGATGTCAACGATTATGTTGCCTGGAAAGACGGATATTATCAGTTTAACAAACAGAAAATGAATGTTATTTTTCAGAAAATATCCAATTTTTATGGTGTTGATCTTGATTGGAATAAACGATTGAATGAATTTACATGCAGTGGAAAACTGGATCTGAAAGATGATATTGATGAAGTTCTTCACTCACTGAAAAAGGCAGTACCCATAAAAATCAGCAATAACAATGAGAAAATATATATAGATGTCGAACTTTAAAAATTAATAACCTATGAAAACTTAGAAATGCCATGAAAAAGGCCGGAAATACTGCCATATCTCCGGCCAAATGATAAAAATCAGTGTTATCAGAAATTACTACTAACTTAAATCAGTGTAAATTTATGGAAAAAAAATCAATGTTAGATCAAAAAAAGGTCAAACAGAGGAAAATAATGCGGATTATGAAAATCTTCATGTTATTTACTTTTTTAGGAATTGGCGCAAGTTTTGCCAATAACAGCTATTCACAGGAAACATTTTTTACTATTGAGATCAATAACCGGACCATAAAAGATGTTTTCAATGAAATTGAAGCGTCGAGTGAATATATATTCTTTTATCTGGATAAATCACTCGATCTGAATCGTAAAGTGTCTGTTAAAGTAAAAAACCAGCAGATAAATGCGGTTTTGGACCAGGTCTTTGACGGAACGGATAATCAGTATCATATATCCGACCGGCAAATTATTATCTCAAAAGAAAACCGGACGGTAGCCCCTTCTCCGGCTGTCCAACAACAAAAAGATTCCAGAACAATTACGGGTACCATTTCTGATGATTTGGGCCCTGTAGCCGGAGCGAATATTGTAATAAAAGGAACGACGATGGGAGTCATCAGTGATATGGAAGGCCATTTTATTCTGGAAAAAGTACCGGAGAATGCGACTGTTATAATTTCTTATATCGGTTACATCACAGAAGAAATTGTTATTACGAATCAGACGCATTTAAATGTTATGTTAAGGGAAGATGCCATTGGTGTGGAAGAAGTGGTGGTTGTAGGATACGGTATCCAGAAAAAAGTGAATTTGACGGGTGCTGTCGCAGCAGTTAGCGGTGATGAGATCGCTTCGAAACCAAGTGCAAATGCTCTTTCGTCTATGCAGGGTGTATTGCCGGGAGTGTCTGTTTTGCGTAGTAGCGGTCGTCCGGGCGGTGAGATGGATTCGGAAACAAACGGGCTTCAGATTAGAGGGATGTCTTCTGCCGGAAAGGCGAATGCTCTTGTCCTGATTGATGGCGTGGAAGGCGATATTGCCTTGTTAAATGCGAATGATATCGAAAGTATATCTGTACTGAAGGATGCGGCCGCCGCTTCTATCTATGGAGCCCGTGCTGCTGCAGGGGTAGTGTTGGTTACAACGAAAAAAGGGCGTTCCGGAGAAAGAGCAAAAATTTCTTATAATGGCTCGTTCGGAGTAAATATTCCGTCGCTTATGCCGGAGCGCCTTTCTTCATGGGATGAACAAAAGCTTATTAATATCTCGCGTATCAATGCAAGCGTGAATTCAGTGACAGGCGCTGCTACCGGAAATGCGGAACTGAGTGCGGAACGTTCGTCGTGGATTGGTAATCCGAACTATAATTATCGCCCGAATGGATCAAGATGGGATCTTTTCACAAGTACGAACTGGATGGAAGAAGGATTGGATAATTACGGAACACAACAGGATCATTCCGTTTCGGTTTCTGGAGGAGGTGAAAAGACACGATATTATATTTCCGGCGGATTCTTTGCAAAAGAAGGTATTCTGAAATATGGACCGGACGGAAACAAACGGACCAATCTGCGTATTTCACTTGATACGGAATTGAATAAATATGTTTCTGTCGATTTGTTGGCAATCTATCAACAGAATTTTGTTGAACAGAGTTCGTATGGAAGTAATAATATCCTTTCTTTGCTTTATTCCAATCGTGGGCGCCAGCCTATTTATCAACCGGAAGAAGATACCAAGTATAATGCGAATCCGTATAATGGCGATTTACAGGACAATCCGATTGATCTTATGAAAAATTCAGGGTTTGATAAACGATATACGGATCATTATACCGGAAAGATAGGTGTTCAGTTTAAAAATTTTGTCAAGGGTCTTACGATTGACGTAAATGCCTCCCGTAAGGCAAGTTATTACAGGCAGGAAATAGATAGGCGCCGGACTGCCTGGGCAGGCAGAAACGGAGATGGAGAACGAAGGTCGGTCAGTCCGAATTATGTGTCTAAAACAAAAGACCATGCTTACCAGGATAAAATTGAAGCATTGTTGAATTATGATTATAAAATAACGAATCATTCTTTTCATGTGCTTTTGGGCGCATCTTATGAACAATACAAGAAAGATCAGATAACGGCCAGGGCAAATAATCTGCTCTCAAATGACTTTTTCAGTTTGAATTTTTATGAGAATTCGGAGGCCGCTAACTCTATTCTTTCCGATTTGATTCAGCCCTGGAAAATGGCTTCTCTTTTTGGCCGTTTGAATTACAGCTTTGCAGATCGTTATTTGCTTGAGGCGAATTTCCGTTACGATGGCAGTTCACGTTTGGATCCGGATCAGCGTTGGGACATATTTCCATCTTTTTCTGCCGGTTGGCGTGTAAGTGAAGAAGCCTGGTTTGAATCAATGAGAGAGTATGTCGGTAATTTTAAAGTACGTGCTTCATGGGGGCAATTGGGTAATAGTTCGGCGCTTGACGGTTATTTTCCTTATCTGGGGTTACTTACGAATAAAAATAATACAACATCTACTGGTACGGTGATTAATCTGTTGGGTAATCCGGCGTACTGGCAGGCAACAATGGCATCAAAAGATATTACATGGGAGATTATTGAGTCTACCAATATCGGGATTGATCTTGGATTGTTAAGGAATCGTTTGAACTTAACTGCAGATTACTATTGGAAGCGGAATAAAAATATGATGGCGGAAATGCAGGTCGGGCACATTATTGGCGTAGGTGTTCCTGCTCAGAACATTGGTGAATTAAAAACCTGGGGATGGGAAATATCTGCAAACTGGAATGATAAGATCGGAGAGGTTTCTTATCAGGTCGGGTTTAATATTTCCGACAGTCAGAACGAGTTGGTTAAATATGATGGAGCAAGTGTCGTAAAAGAAGGTTTGGTAAATCGTCTGGAAGGTTATCCGCTGAATTCGGTCTGGGGATATAAGACGGATGGATACTGGAGCAGCCGTCAGGAATATCTGGATTACAAAGCTGCAAATCCGGGCTACGAAAGTTTTAATGACAATATGGTTACGGGTGGCGATGTGAAATATGTCTCACAGGGAAAAGCCGATCACACAATCGGGGCAGGAAATGCAACACCTGAAGACTCGGGTGATTTGGTCTATCTTGGAACCACTACTCCCCGTTATCTTTATGGTATTAATCTGGGCGCTCAATGGAGAGGTTTTGATTTTTCCGTATTTTTTCAGGGGGTTGGAAAGCGAAGCTTCCTGATCAGAACAAATACGATTGCTCCGTTTGCCGAATCTCAACTGATGCCGTGGACGATCCATATGGATTATTGGACGGAAAACAATCAGAATGCGATGTTTCCCCGTATTATCAATCAGAATACCTATAATTATAAACCCTCGGATAAGTGGGTGCAGGACGGTTCTTATATCCGCTTGAAGAATCTGCAGGTGGGTTATACGATTCCGATTTCAAAGAAGTATATAGAGAATTTACGTGTCTATATTGCAGGAACAGACCTTTGGGAACATACGGATGTATTAGACGTTTTTGATCCTGAAGCCGGCAATGATACCCAGAGAGCTTATTATCCGTTTTTCCGTACGTGGACAACCGGTGTAAATATAACCTTCTAAAAATGAAAGATATGAAAAAAATAGTATATATGGGCGCCTTGCTTTGCGCAATTACATTGAAGTCATCTTGACTTTTCATTTTTATTTATTTTGTTGAGAAGAATTACCATAAATGCAATATAGTTAAACGCTTTCCAACTTGAGACAGTTGTGTCAAACCTGTTAAGCAAAGTT
>JAITVS010000019.1 GCA_031285685.1 Tannerella sp. | reverse complement strand
AAGCCAGAATCGTACCTTTTGCAATATCCGGCATATCCGGGGAAGCCTCCATCACTTTCCGGCATAAATCTGCTTCTACGATTACATTATAACCTTTATTTTTCATAGCAGCTGCAATCCCCGCTACCTTTCCCTTATCAATAAAGGATCGTGAAGCACAGGCGCATATTGTCACTCGCGTATTTCGCATCTTATAACGATCAATGGTTATGAATTATATTTGTTTACAAAAATATATAATTTTCTAACCTACAAAGATCTAATAATATTTTATTTATCCAATACACCCTTCCATCAAAAGGGAAAAATAAAGCATAAAAACGAAAAGTTTCATTATTTTGTAATTGTATAAGAGTAATTCCCTGATAATACCATTTCGCCCGCATTCAATGAAACCCTGTAAATTTCTTTTCCCCAGATATTGGAGAGGCGGGGATCATCTAACATAATAGTTTGAATATCCGCTGTAAAAATATCCTTATTGTATGATAAGACAATTTTCTCTCCTTGCGTTTCGATCATTACTTTTCCCGGAGTCTTGATATCTATTTTTCCCCACACAAGAAAATTAACCTGATTATTTTTCCGGGTTTCCGTCAAACGAAAAGAATCATTGATGACTAATTTATCTTTCCCCAACGTATAAGAGCGTATCCATTTGCTCACACATGCTTCCGCGGGATAAGCTGTCGCGATATTGAGTGAAAACGTTGATTTTTTAGGATTGAAAACGACATCTGTCGCTTTGAACCTGGCGCCGAAAGATTGGGGTATTCCGTTAATCATCGGTAAATTATGATAGTTACTTTGCATCGTCCATATAGAATACCGTTCACTACTGAAGGTTTGCCGGGTATAAGTTCCCACGCCCGCGTCGATAATTACAGGAACCGTATTCAGATATAAAGAAAAAGTTCCCGCGTCATTATGATTGTGGCTTTCGTCGTTATACCCTCCTTTAGAGGCAAAGAAAAAACCGGTGCTGTTCTTTATATAGCAGAACTCCGTTTCAGGATACCAGGTATAAGAAGGAGTAATATGTTCCGGTTTCACTTCTGAGAACTCTTTACGATAGAGCAATGTTTGTAATCCGCGAAACAGATCGGTTCCTACTTTTAGGTCATTATTTTTCCTATTAGAGTCTAAATAGGCAGCAAAGGACATCATTTCTTTACTATTTATGGCCTTACCATAGCGATAGATAAGAGGAGCATCGCCTCCACCTTTCACCGATGCATCGGCAAAGTTAACCACCCATCCGTTCCCAACGTACGAACGGGAAATATATTCTCCCATATTCTTAATCATGGCTTCGTCGAAGATGGAAATTCTGCCGGCAGTTCCGTCACTGAGTAATTGCAGATAATCGTACATTTTACCTGCGGCATGTCCCCAGTACGACGGACCTTCTTCACAAGCTCCGTCGGAGTGAGTATAGTTAATGAATTTATCCACAGACACCATCGTTCTGTATACAGCTCTGGCCAATCGTTCCGTATCGTTTTCCAGTAAGAGAAAACATTGTAACACATTAAAATTACACCACGGATTCCAGTTATTCACCATTCCACCCGGTTTCAGGTTGAATGCCATCCACCAAAAACGGTCTGTATCCATATACGTATTCAGAATTCGTTTTTGCAATTCATGACGCAAACGTTCGGAAATAGCCGGATTTACCTTGTCGAACTCATCATGAAAGAAATAATATGTCCAGGATAGCATGGATCCGACATCACCGGCTGTCAGGTCAATGATATCTTCTTTGTAGTCTGGCAACGAACGATTGGAAAGTTGAGCCGAAAGATGAGCGGAAAGCGCCCATGACGTCATTTCACAATAAAGATAAACACCATTGATAATCTGGTCGATAAAGCGCCCTTTTCCCTCTGCAAGTTCCGCCATAATCAAAGATGAAACGGCCTGGTTGTTTTCGTTGTATGGCTTTTGCATAATATCGCGGGAACCACTCCGCTCGAATTCGATATAGTCGGTTGCTTTTACCACCTGCCATTGGTAGCCTAATTTTTCTTCTCCTAATCGGATGAATCCGGCCTTATCATTTCCTAAAAAAAGATCCCATCCGGCACGATCGGAATACGCAGGATAAGGAACCCACTTTTGATTCATAACCAACGCCGACTTCAATCCGTCAACTGTCGTTTTCTTTTCCAGAAAATTTCTCTCTGTATAGGCATAACTATTTCCCGAAACCAAAAATATCAGAAAGAATACAATAAAGAAGAGTTCTTTTTTCATGATGATTCATTTAAATTATCTAACAATGAATCAAAAGTAAGAAAAATGATACTAACAAGATGCATGTTTTGTCCATTTTATAGGTCAATTTTGTCCTTTTGTTTATAATTACAGATGTACAAATGCAGACAATCCGGACCGGTTTATTTTTTCCAGATATTTATCCAGGTCAGTTTGTGCCAGATATATTCTAATGGCCCCTGTTTGTGTGACTTTAACCACCATTTGCAGAACATTACCTGAACAACTAAAATTACCAATCCGATTAACAGGCTCAATGTATAACCGCTATGAGGCGCCAGGTTCAGGCCTATCGGGAAGAAAATAAGCGCTCCGATGATTGATTGTGTGATGTAGTTTGTAAGGCTCATCTTTCCATAAAAACGCAGATTAGAAGTCAGTTGTTTGAATTTATCCGACTGGTATAAGAGAACAAAAGATGATACTAAAACCGCCGTGAACGCAAATTTCTGCCACATATCAAATGCAACGCCTACAGTTCCGTTGATTATTGCGTTATCACCCATAATTTCCGTATTCAACTGGTAAAGAGGAGCAAAAGCGATTGCAGCGATGATAAGCGTCCGCTGCCAGAATTTTCTTGAATAGTCCGAGGAGACGAATAACTGTTTTCTGCCGAGCAGATACCCGATCATAAACAGACCGGCAGTCTGTACATAGCGTCCGGCACCCACTGCCCAAAGCAAACTCGCCTTTTGGCCGGTCGTAATATTCATCCGTAAAAAGTCGCCCCAGTTTCCTTCTTTCGTATTGCGGGCAACTTCCGCATACATTGCCCCGACTTTCAAATCCGGCAAAGTATACTCCGGATTAATCAGGCTCATTACATAATGAAACCACTCCACAGGTTGCAACAACATGATAACAGCAAATATCAAAATCGCTTTGTCGCTCCATTTCCGAACCAGGATCAACACCAATCCCACAATCGAAAACAGCAATAACACATCGCCCGCCGGATACATCAGCGAATTGATTGCTCCGAATCCCGCAAGCAGGATCATCCGCCAGAAAAAGCGCCATGCAAAATCTTTTCCTTTATTTTTTTGATTCGTATACTGAATATAAAATGTAAACCCGAAAAGCAAAGCGAATATGGCATACGACTTTCCCGCAAACAACGTAAAAATGACACTAAAGGTACCCTGATCAAGAATATTCAACCAGCCAGGCTGACTTGACGGTTCCGGATAAACCGGATAAATAAAATGTTCGACACAATGGACCAGTAATATCGCCATTACAGCAAACCCACGAAGTGCATCAACCACCTCCACACGAGCAACCTTAGTATTTTCCGACAGCATAAGAATTAACAAGTTTAGTATTTGACATTAAAAACCGGTTCAAAACCGTTTGAATATTATTCCTTCAAAATTAAGAGCGATTGCAAAAGTAAGAGTAATTATCCGATTTTATCAGTCTCATCATTAATTTTATTTACCTTATACCTGTTTTCCATAAAAAAATATCTCAGCAGTAATCATAAAAACTACTGCTGAGATAATTCTCCTTTTAAACTACTTTAAACTAAGATAAAACCGTTATTGCAGATCAATACCATAATACGGCCTGAGATCATCATTTGATTTGAAATAATAATAAGTACTCGGGTTCGTATATGGATTGTTGTGATAAAAGATCGCGGGATTGGCATTCAACTCTGCCTGGTTAAAGGGTGGAGTCCAACCTACATGTATACCGTTCACATCAATACATTGCTGGTAACGCTCACAGCTTATTCCTTTGTATGCACGATGGATGCCTATTTCCAGACGTTTGGCATCGAAATAATTGACCCCTTCTCCCCAGAATTCGATTCCTTTCTGGAAGGTATATTCGTCAATAAAATCATCGACAGTAGTCGCGGTACAGGTATATGTGCTGTTACGTGTTTTTACAATATCTTCCAATGCACTGGCAGCAGCGGTTACACCGGATGTATGAAGAAGCGCTTCTGCTTTCAGATAATGCATCTCTTCCACACGCATGATCGGATAATCCGTAGCTCCTCCGACGGCATATGTGTTGTAATTTCCGTTGTGCGGACGGAACTTGAGGTTTACATAAAGCCAGGGCCATGCCAGGAATCCATAAGAGGTATTGATACGCGAACGAATCCAGGAAGGGCTACTATTCAGGCGATATTGGTACTTATCCGAGCCAAAACCGGAATAATTATCGCTCCAGCTACTTTGGGTAGTGCTTGTATTATCACCACTCAACGACCATTTGTTATTGATCAGTTTGCCGCTTGCATCCTTCTCGATCAGGTAAGGTTCTCCCTCTTTCTGATTAGTCGATTCATAAAAGAAATTAGGCGCAATCCATGACTTTTTACGGAAATCATTGTCGGAAAGACGTTCATACCATTTACGATCTAAAGAACGGCCTACACGCCAGCCATAAACAGAGAAAGTTGTTTCCGTTCCGAAGATCATAGCAAATACAAACGACTCGGTAGACGTCGCGGCCGTATTGCTTTCCGATATGGTGGTGGCCCATAGCCATGAATTCTGGGAATTCCGGTTATTGAAACCGTTATTCGGATCGGTCCATTGTGTCTCTGTCAGAGGAGTGCACCCGGAAGTGGTAATGGCCTTATCCGCATATTCACCGGCACTTCTCCAGTAGGAGGTTTCATCTTTGTATGTAGCAGACGTTTTTACACGGGAAGCCAGATTAGCATAAACACGGGCATACAAGCCATAGACAGAAGCCAGATTCGGCTGGACCTTATCCGTACGGGTAAACCCGTCTAAATAAGTCTCCGCCTGTTTCAGATCACTCAGAATGAGGTCATAAACAGCATCGACCGTAGCCCGGGGATTATTGGTGGCCTCCTCGGCTGTCGTTTTTTCCGTCACGATGGGTACACCCAGATTGTTCAGGTCATTTTCCGGTTTGGTAAAGGTATAACGACTGTCAGTCGGATATTTATATTCCATTATCTGAACCAGGTCCAGGTAATAGAGTGCGCGGTAAGCATAACTAATACCCAGATAACCTTTTTTTGCATCGTCCAAATTATTGACGTCGATCATCTTAATGATATCATTCACATTCTTGATATAGGCATAATACAGGTAAGAAGGGTAAACTCCACGGTTTGTACCTGTGGAACTTATAGTGCCATAATGCCAGGGCCCCATTGTATTATATCCGTTCGATCCCGTACAGACCAGCGGAGTGGTGGAATGCTCCAACATGGCTCGCATACCTCCGTACGAAATCACTTCAATCCCGCCAACAGCATCTTTATATCCTGCCATTGTGGTGTAAATGGAATTAACCATCCCCTCCACTGCTGATGGCGATTTTTCGATCTGGGAGTCTAATACATGATCCGTAGGAAATGTTTCTTCAATGCAACTGCTTAATCCCCAGAGGGCGAATGCTGCTAATAATATTTTATAATTCTTCATGATGTTTTCCTTTTTAAATTTAGAATGTCAATGAAATACCGCCTGAAATAGTACGTATCGGAGAAGCTAATTCCGGATTGGTAAATCCTTTCGGTGTCTGCCGGGGGTCTAATCCCTGGCGTGCAGCAAGATAAAACAGGTTTTCGCCTGAAAAATAAATACGTATATTATCTATCTGGTACCTACGTGTAAGACTTGCCGGTAATGTATACCCGAAATTAATATTCTGGCAGTTCAGATAACTTGCACTCGCAAGAAAGCGGTCTGACCGAGCTGTCTGGGAATATGTTTCGGCGTACTGTAAACGTGGAACATTCGTATTTGTATTTTCGGGAGTCCAGGCTTTGAATATATCGGTATGCCAGGTGGTAGCTGTAGTACCACTGGTATGCATCAATGTCTGGTAATTATAATCCAGCACTTTCCCGCCCAACTGATAACTCATGTTGATGGAAAAATCGAAACCGCGATACGCAACGGTCGTTCCAAAACCTCCGTAAAACTCAGGAAGGGCATCACCAACCAGGTAATTCGTTGCCTGACTTGCATCTTTAGTTGTTTCGCGGCCTGTAACATTGCCATCCGCATCAATAATATTTTTGTAATAAAGGGCTTCACCTGTTTCCTTATCTACGCCGGCGGATTTATACAAATACCAGCTATAAAGAGGAAGGTCTTCAGCCACAAAAAATTGGTATTTGGATGCATATTCAGGATCAATGTCCACATAACCATCATATCCTTCCGCTGTCACAGCCTTGACTTCGTCGGGCAGGCGCAACACTTTATTCTTCACATAGGATATATTGAAATTTACATCCCAGTTCCAGTTTTTGTTTTTGACTAATGTTCCATTCAGTACTAATTCCGCTCCTAAGTTTCGCATGTCACCCATGTTAGTATAATAACTGGTATAACCAATGGAAGGAGGAGTGGACAAAGCGAAAAGCATATCACTGGTCTTGCGGTAGAAATAATCCACACTACCGCTTAGCCGCCCCTTAAAAAAATCGAATTCAACACCGGCATTCCAGTTGGTATTGGTTTCCCAGGTAATATTTTCGGTTCCTTTCTGATGCCATTGGAAAGCGACTTTATTGTCATTATTTTTGATGTTGTAAGAGTTCGCATACAAATGATAACCACGTTTTGTATCCCCGATATTATCATTACCTTGCGACCCGACAGAAACTTTGATTTTCAGCGAATTGATCCAATCAGTAGTGGGAAAGAAACTTTCTTTTGAGATAAGCCATGCTGCACCGGCCGACCAGAAATTACCCCAACGGTGATCCTTCGAAAAACGCGAAGACGCATCACGACGAAATGAGACCGAACCATAGTATTTTGTATCGTAGTTATACATAGCCCGGAAAAAATAACCTTCGTTGTTATAATCTCTTGAATAGGAGTTCGGATTGCTATTCAGATTCAGGAGTTGGGCCAATTCATAAGCTCCATCAATCCCGAAGTTATATCCACTGGCAAAAAGGTATTCATATTTTCGTTTGGTATATTCATGTCCGAGCAATGCGCTTATTTCATGCCGATTGAATTGTTTTACATAATTCAGCAGTTGTTGTGTATTATAGTTGTAGTCACGGGATGAGCTTTTTTCCATATAGCCGTTATTCGAAGAAACCGTATAATAGTCCATGAACGGGCTTGTTGAATAGGTGTATCGACGGTCATAAGTATACGCATTGGCATTCATGGTGAATGTCAGGTCTTTTGTCAATTGGATGTCTGCATATCCACCGGCAGTAATTGAATTACCCGTCCTTTCCAGAAACCTGTATTTGTTGCTGAAAACAGCGTTTCCGCCTACACCACCTGCACGGCTCAGATCATAGCTTTGTGCAAAATCATACATTTCTTCTCCCCATTGATCAATCATAATATTCTTGTTCGCATCGCGGAGATAAACCGGATAGATAGGCGCCTGGCTTTTTATTGTGCTCCAGATGGTTCCGGTACCTATTGTACCCTCGGACGTCTGACCGTAATTGTAATTGGAGTAATTAAAGTTCGCACCGATCTTCAACCATTTTTTTGCCTGAAAATCGAGTTTTGCACGGGCAGTTAAACGGTCTAATGTCTGACCTTCCTGGATTCCTTCCTGATCTAAGTAGCTTAAAGAGGTATAATAGTTGACACGTTCGGATGCGCCGGAAACCGATGCATTATATTCCTGGCGGAAACCGTTTTGCAATCCTTCTTTTTCCCAATCGTCCGGCTGTAACCATAACTGTTGGTCGTTATATGTATACAGGGTGCCCAATGTCGCGTTGGGATTCATCGTTCCTCCCTGCTGGATGAAATCCTGTCCGTTCGGAACCGTATAGACCATATAACCCGGCCCTACCCCACTTGACGAATTTGTCAGGTTTTTATTAGCTTCCGCGTGAGCTTCCGCTGTCGACATAGCTCCTCCCTTTTCCGTAATATAATAGTTATACAACATCTTATAATAGGTCTCATAAAATTGTCGGGCATTCGTCGTCTTGTACAATTTCAAGCCATTGGAATTGACCCCCCATTTAGCGTCAAAGCTTACTTTTGCATCCCCGCTCTTACCGCGCTTAGTTGTAATCATGATCACTCCGTTGGCACCCCGCGCACCATACAAAGCATTGGATGCGGCATCTTTCAAAACCGTCATCGACTCGATATCGCTGGGGTTTATCAGGTTCAAATCCCCATCGAAAGGCATCCCGTCCAGCACAATCAGGGGTTCGGTATCCGAAGATATGGAGCCGAAACCGCGAATCGTAATCTGAGGCGAGCTACCTAACTGGGATGAAGAATTGCCTATCTGAACTCCGGCTACGCGTCCGGCCAAAGCCTGTGCAGGATTCGTTACCTGCGCTTTCAGAAGTTCGTCCGATTTCATTACGCCGGCAGAACCGGTAAAGGCCTCCCTTGCCATCTTACCGAAAGCAACGACCACTACTTCATCCAAAGCCTGAGTGTCTTCCTGTAATATTATCTCCAATGTATTGCTCCCTGGTTTTATTGTCTGGGCAATATAACCCACATAAGAGATCTGTAGTGAACCATTGGGCTGAATGGATAACTCAAACCTCCCGTTTATATCTGTAGTAACACCATTCGTCGTACCGATTTCAATGACACTGGCACCTGTCACTTCTTCTCCGTTTTCATCTTTTACCACCCCTGTAATTTTACGGGTATTCTGCATCGTTGATAATGATTCCTCTATCGCTACCGTTTTCCGGATATCAAGATCACCGGTACTGCTTTCGGCACTCAGAATCGGATTGAGGCAAAACAAAGGAATGGCCATGAAGGCGACTTTCTTTTTGTAATTATTCATAAATCAATTAATTAAGGGTTAAAATTCGAATAAATTCAGCTTTTAAGGAGAATGCTTTCTTTTTTATTATCCCCTGAAAAACTACTCACTAATTAGGTTTAAAAAAGGATTTTTACTAAACCCGAAGGTATACGAAATGTCCCGGTTTCGTTTCACCTTCTGCGACTTGCTGTCAACTACTGTTATATTTCATAATAATTAGGTTTTATTTGTTTAACATTTCTACAAACATATTTCCCTTTCTGCGCTTTTTGAGCATCTCCCGCGAAAAATAAACCGGAAAGAAAATCAGATTTTCCGGAATTTTTTAATTCAATTTCAGCATAGTGATAAATTTAGTTTAGTTAAATAATAATAGTTAAAAACAGCACACGAATCCGTTTCCAACTCTATAAACAAGACATGAAATCAAAAGAAATTCTAACATAAAACAAAAATGACAGATTCTTTTTGAAAGGATTTTTTATGCATAAATTACACGCATAATCTATACATCGTTCTAACAAACACCTACAACTAACCAACACAGGGGTGTCAATTAATCCATAACAGGATTGTTGTTGTTTTTCAGAAAAGATCATAAATCTTAATTAAATAACATTATAAATGTATTTCATCGACACAAATATATTCCATTGACTTTTAAAAAAAAATATTTTAACAAAAAAAATCAGAATTTTATATTTACTTCTTGTTTTTCTAATAAAAACTGTTGTTCCGGTAATCCCGGCAACTTCCTGACAAATGCAAAACATTTGTCTCACATCAACAGGTAAATGCCTAAAATCAACAACTTTAACATCAAAACCCCCTATCATTACGCAAAAAAAAACGAATTATATTCGATATAAAACTTTTTTTACTTTATGTTTGTATACGAAAAAAAATAACTGTACTCATGAAAAAGAAATTTTTGTTACTCGCGCTACCTTTGTTTATTTCATGTATGTCTACAAATACCAGATCCGAAGGAGAAAAAGCATGGTCACAGAAAATGGTGGAATCCCACGGGTTAGGAGACTTCTATTGTAACCGCCATTACCAGGCAGAATTGGGTAAAACCGGCTGGGACTATGTATCCGGCCTGGTAGCTAACGCCGTGTTGAAAGCATGGGTTATGTATCCCGAAAAAACAGAGTATTATGATGCGGTAAAAGCGTTTGCAGACAATAGTACAAGTGAAGACGGCAGTATGATTTTCAGCCTTAAAGGTGAAAACGCCTTACGTCCGAGCAACATTGACGATTTACCGGCCGGAAGAATTTATTTCGAACTGTATAAGGAGGAAATGAAAAAGGGCAATACAAAAGATGCCGAACGCTATAAAACCGCATCCACAATTATACGGAACAAGCTGAAATACGACCATTCCCGTATTGCAGAAGGATTGCCCGGCGCCGGGGGATTTTTCCATAAAGCCGTTTATCCGAACCAGATGTGGCTGGACGGACTATATATGGGCTCAACAATATACGCCGAGTGGCAACATGCCTTCGGCGAACCGGACACCAAAGATTTTACGGAGAGCTGGGATGATATTGCAACGCAATTCAAAACCATTCACCATTATACCTACAATGAAGAAAAACAGCTGAATTATCATGCATGGTCAGCCACGCCAACCGACTCAAATTCTTTCTGGGCAAATCAAAACGAACCTTTCCTTGGATGCAGTAAAGAGTTTTGGGGACGTGGAATGGGATGGTATTTTGCTGCACTGGCCGATGTTCTGGAATACATGCCGGAAAATCATACCGAATATGATGCGGTATCAACGATCTTCAATCAGGTTGCCGCCGGTCTGAAACACCGGCAGGATCCGGCATCCGGCGTATGGTATCAATTGCTGCAACACGACGCAAATACGACTGCTGACGGCAAAGGAGATACAACTGGCAATGAAACCTATAACATCGGGACAGCTCCAAATTATTTGGAAGCATCCTGTTCTTCTATTTTCACTTATGCCTATCTGAAAGGAATCCGTTTAGGCCTGCTGGATAAAACAACCTACCTGCCGGTTGCCGAAAAAGCCTATCAGGGTTTGCTTAAAACATTCATACGCGAGCAGGAAGGAAAAACCGATATTATACAAATCTGCGCCTCCGCCGGATTAGGTCCGGCTAGAAATCCTTCCCGTACCGGGACAATCAACTATTACCTGTGCGGAGATGATGTTACTATTGTAGAAAATGAAGGAAAAGCAATCGGTACGTTCATCATGGCCTCTCTGGAATACGAAAATCACTTGCGTAACAAAAAGGACTAATCCGGTTTTGTGGCATAATCCGTGAGCGATTGCTTCTGATCCTGAAGTTCAAGAATAGCATTCAATGCCTGCTCAGCTTTCTCTGCAGGCACAAATATATGGTCATGGTAATAGGCTGCGACAACATTCGCACTGATATTCTTTTCTGCGAGCTTGGCGGAAAATGCAGCTGTCAGGCCCACTGCATCCAAACTTGAATGTACATTTAAAGAGATAAGCCGATAGACAGATTGATATGCTATCTTTTTATCATCCGCATCTTTTTGTGTTATAATTAAAGTAGCACCTTCTTTTTCACAAAAAAAACCAATCGGATTTAATTGATTAATTTTTCCCCAATCAAAATCCGGAAAAGTGCAGAAAACAAAATCACGCTGATCCAATACCGGCTCAATAGCGGATAACAATATATCTAAATCTTTAATTCCCGACATGATATTCAATTTGTAAAAACCGTACAAATATAGCAAAATCGTATGAAGGTTTAAAAAATTGCATCCGGATAAATAAGAAAGAGAGGGTACTTCATCTGCGAATCGTACCCTCTCCCTACTTACCTGTAATGCCTAGATAATCCGGCAGGTCATACCTGTCAGGTTATTTCATGAAATCCGATATTATTATTTTACGATTAGTTTGTAACGAACCCCTTCAATCACTACCACATAGACACCCTGGTCCATCATTTCTTTTGTATCCCCTTCCTTTATATCAATGCGCTTACATAGCGAGCCGCTCATATTGTATATATATGCAACCCTTTCGGAATCGGAATGTATATACAGGGTCGTTTTATAAGTCCAGACAGAAAGACCTTCAATATTCCCTTCGCCTGTAATACTGCTCGATAAATCAGGTCCGAATGTAATTGTCCATGGCTCGACAACCTGGCGTATGACATATTTATATTTATCATCTTCAAGACTTTGCTCCGTAAGTTCCGTATATGTTCCGGAATAAGCCCCTTTGGCCATCACTTTAAGAGGTAAGCCACCGGCGTATGAAACAGTGAATGTAAAATCATGATGACCTTTTACATAATGTTTCCCAGCCCCCGGTTCAGTTACGACTCCTTCTGTACTCGGAATATCAATGTATCGCTGTATCTCAGGATCAATATATGTCGCTTTGGATTCGTATGCCCCCATATCCACCCGGTCATCATGAATACGTTCTTTCCCGGCCAAATCATAAGGAAGTCCGTGATACAAAATATTACCTGTCAACTGTTGTAAATTGACATCTCTGAATGTCAGCTCATACAGGAAAGAATTATACCCATGATCAATAGCCGGACTGCTTTCTGTCAACATATAATCTCCGGCTTGCATATTACCGGCATCGTCAAAACCATTTTTCACAAAAGCAGGATTTTTAATCAGGTTATTCTCTTTATTTATTCCTACCTGATAATCCCAGCTTCCCGAACCATAAAGGGGCATTTCAACCAGACTGTAGGAGTAAGACGGTGATGATGAATGCTCATTATAAACACTAGATCCTGTTTCGGCCCGATTACCCCATAAAATGGTATTGCGAATTTCAGGACTGGAATATTTATTAAAGAAGCCTCCCCCTGTAACCGCCTTATTACCACTGATTGTCACATTTGTCAGCAGTGCATGAGCATATTCGTTATACATGGCAGCGCCGCTATCCGCCTTATTACCACTAACCTCTACATTGAATAAGACAGGATTTCCATTTAGCGAGTATACACCTCCACCTTTACCGGTTGTCGTATTTCCACGTATAATCATGTTTGCCAATGTTACGGAAGAGAATGAATTGATAACTCCGGCTCCATTCGAAGCGGTTCCTCCTTCTACAATAAATCCATCCCACCGGGCTGACGAAGAAACATTATTTGTAGAAATAACGGATGTCCCGCTACCTCTCACTATGGTCGGATTCCCTGCAACATCACGTTGACTCAGGTATTCTTCCCAGGCAGCAAAACCGCCGTAAATTTCAACACCGTCTTTATTCATCATATAAGGAGAACCGGGATCCGGCTTATATTCTCCTTTGGCCACCCAGATATAATCACCGGCCTTGGCATGTAATAACGCCTCCTGAATTGTTATAAACGCATTTTTCCACGATGAACCGTCATGAAGGCCTCCATTTACATGTTGATCGACAAACAATCCATGCGAAAATCCATAAATCGTGAAATAGTTTGCTAATGTTTTAACGCAAGTGAGCCCTCCCTCTTTCGCTGTGATCCGCAGCGTTATCCGTTTCCGTCCTTCCGTACTCCATGTGACGGATGGACTTGGGTCTGTCGATGTAGCAGGAGTTCCACCTTCAAACGTCCACTGATAATTCACGTCCTTAATCATAGGATCTAAAACTGCGGAAAAAATTTCCAAAACATCCGTTTTTGGTCGGATATCATTTGGCAACCGCATATCAAATCCTTGCGGGAAGAAAATCAGGACATAAGCAGTATCCGAGATGATCATCGATCCGTAATTGGTACGCAGGATATAAATCCCGGATTGGATCGCCTCTATATCTTCAGTTGTCTGATGGGACCCGTCCGGTAAAATCCATTCGTAACTTAAGCCGTCATGACCACTGTGAAGTAATCGCGGAGGCTCACATTCAGATATGGTATCAGCCGGGAACTGATAGGCCCAGTTTGCATAATAATTCAAATTTCCGGTCGTTCCGGCAGGTACCTTAATCTCCAGTTCCGGTATTGTACCGTTACTACCTGTCCAACCGACAAAGATTTGGTCAGCCAGGATTGGTTCATTGTTTATCTGAAATGGTGTTTCAGTAATGTCATATGATAATTTTTCAGAGGAGGTAGGGGTTCCGCCATTATAATTATATGTTATCGTATACGATTCAGGGAGCCATTCTGCGGTAAACCGTAAATCCCCGGTAGTTCCAGCAAGTATGGTAAATATTTTATCATGTGACACACTAAGATCACCTGTCCAGCCATCAAAAATATACCCGATACGAATAGGTTCGTCAGTACTATTATCTATTGTTATCGGAAGAGCAACAGTATTATAATAGGCTGGATTAGGAGTCGAAGCTGTTCCCCCATTATAGTCATAAGTAATCGTATAGTCTACGACAGCCCAGTTAGCTATGTATGACAGATTGCCGGTTGTCCCTTTCGGAATGATATAATCACGCTGGGGGGTATCGCCATTACTACCTGTCCAGCCGATAAATGTATAACCGGTACTATCCGGATTTGTCAATGTAATCGGCCCGTCCGGCGGAGATGTATGAGTTATATTATAAACTATGGGATTAGGAGGAGGAGGGAAAGTGGCACGCTCTATATCATGATAGGAAATCGCATAACGATTCAACTCAAAATTAGCTCGTAAAACCATATCTCCCAGTACCTGGACAGTCCGGTAATCCATAATACCGGAGCGCCCGGGTTGTGTAACCCCGTTCCGATCCGTATAGGAATTATAACTCCATCCGGTGAATGTGTAACCCGGATCGGCGTTCGCTGTTACACCAGCATATGGATGACCCTGATAATCCACAACCTGCGTCACTCCATTGGAAATAGTACCTCCGTCGCCAACTATAAAAGTCACAGGAAAAGCAGACGCCCGGTGATAAGTTTCATTGGTTGTTACCACGGTTCCGCCATCATCGTAAATAATCGTAGCTTTATTCACATATAAAAGCTGATTGGCTCCGGCTCCGATAAAAGGAGTAGTTACTATATATACACTTTTTGTCCCCCCATTTGTCGCAACTGCCAGGTTATCCCAGAAAACAACACGCGGAGTCCCCGGTTTTAGCACCCCTCCGTCGCTGATATAGAGAATCTGTAATCCGTTGGGTATCGTGTCATAAATGGATACATTCGTATGGAGTGGTGAGTTATTAACTGCTGTAATAGTATACACCAACTGATCAGTATGATATGCCAATACCGGAGAACCGGCTGTTCCGTTATCACTGATACCATTCACCGTTGCGCTCTTACCCGTACCACCGGTTACAACTTTCGGATCGATCGTCAGATCATAAACCAGTGTCGTATCACAAACATCACCCAACGTTCCGGTATATGTAAGTTTCAAGGAGACTGTTTTACTACCGCCTTCATACCAGATGACCGTAGGAGAAGCCGTGGTCGAAGCAGATGGTACCGCCCCATCGGAAAAGTTCCATTCATAATCCAGTTTCAATCCTTTAATAGGATTTATATCAGCCGAGAAAGAGACAGGGCTCGTAGCGACAACAGGACCGGACGAATTCCTTTTTATGGAGGCATTATAACTAATTGTAAAAATATGGCAGGAATCTGTAATTGTGCGGGGATCCTGGTTCATTTCCAATTTATATGTTCCGGATTGGGCGACGGGAATGGATGAAAGGGTGGATCCCTCCTGAGTTGAACCGTCAGGAAGCGTCCATGTATAATATTTTGCATAACCGCCCTCTAATGACATAGGAGATGAACCGCACCTGTATATCGTATCATATGGAAATTTAAAATCACCGAAAGCGGAAAGATACCCATAGGAAGAACCTCCGCTGGATGTATTCACCGTAAAATAACCGAAAGAAAAAGCACTGTTCGGATTCCGGATTGTTACCACATTATTACTGGCTGCAGCCGGTAAATTGATCTTGGCCGTTTGCCAGTCGCTTAATCCGGGAACCGGAATCGGAGTAACACTCAATGGATTGGTCGTCCCATTATAACTGATTGTAAAATCACTCCCCGTACCGGAACGGAAGACCACGAATGCATGGTATGTATCACTGGAGACAGCCTGATATTGATAATAGGACAATTGCGTTTGCCCGATAGAATAGATACTGGGCAAAAGGGCCGATCCCAACTCATCCCCCCCAGCCTTGTACCCGGTCACATGATAACAATAAATGGGTTTGTCTGCATCAATCAATACGGCCTTGGGGGAGCCGCCGGTAAAACCATTGTCCCCCATATTAAAAGTACATGTATCGCCTGCATTTAAAGGGCCATAAGACTTAATAATACTTCCGTCATTTACTTCTATATTGGTACCACTTGCAGATGCAATCATATATATACGTTCACTGCCCGTCAGATATCCTTTAGGAACAACATACGTTTTGCCCAATGCATCGACGGGAACGATCTGGTCGCCGATCAGATCCTGTCCTGTACCGACGCCTCCTATCAGGTCTTCGGAAGTAGTAATTGCAATCGGCTTATCCGAAGTGACTTTCGTTCCACCCAGCGAAGGAGAACCCCTCCAATTCCCCACCACATGCTCCATTATTTTTAATGTTTGCCCCTTGTTCAATGTACGTGTAATCGAAGTTCCGGCAGGAGAACTCGACGATACACCGATCCGTATTTCCTGTCTGGGAACAACAGTCACAGTCGTTCCGTCTTCGGTCGCAACGATATCTATCTGATCACAGGCGCCGGCAAAACGAACCTTGTCGCTACCCGTATAATAATACGAATCGGCCCCCATCGGAACATAAAAATCAGTACCCAAAGCAGACGAACCCTTTAACGCATAGATATCCTGGTTACAGTTCGACAACACCTGATAGTAAGCTGTGACCCTCACATCGGAAGTAATATGAATACCATAGCTTGTCACGTTGCCGGCCTGACTCCGCGGATTTTCAACCAGGATTTTATCCGCATTGACAATGTAATACCAGTACAAATCATTCGGAGCGATCGTCGCATTGACTATTTTCGGACTTCCCCCATTGTAAAAAGTAATTTGTATATTGGCTGTTTCCACTGTACCATTCGATACCGCCAGCGCAAGAGGAGAGTCTTTAGGACCGCAGTTATCCGCTTCTGACAAATCCGGAGCGGCAAACCAGAATTCCGTATCCTGAGCGTTCAGAGTCAGGCTAAAAAGACTAATTATCAATAATAGTAGTTTTTCTTTCATACCCTCAAATGTTTGAAAAATTAATAAAGTGCATTGTCCCTAATTCACAACAAAACAAAAATTCATTTTTTAATAATAAATCATCATGAATCCACAATACTGATAATAAAAAATGTGAATTAATTAAAAATAAATGCACAAAGATAAGTTCATTTTTCTTTTAAAAAAATATTTGCATTAAAATAAATAAATATAAAAAACGTGTGTTTAAATAAAGTATTTAATTCAGCAATAAATAAATCTCCCTTCAGGAGCCTTGATTTTAGTAAAAGATAATAAAGCACAACATCAACCCGGCCCTATTAAAACACACGATTAATGTCTGAGCAAGAGCTCTATTTATCAATGAATAAAACAACCACATCCTCCGAAGGTACATTCATCGTTTCTTTCAAATCGATAATTTTTCCACTCCAGAGTTCTCTGGCCTGATAATTTTTATCAGCATCCAACCCTATTCTATTAAAAGGAATATGTATACTTATATTCTCCTTTTCATAATTAAAACAAACATAATAGACGCCATTTTCTTCCACACGAACGAACTGGCTTTCCGATTTCTCCCCATTTCCTTCAAGAGGGCGGAATGATCTACCGTTTGCAATCTTATTAATTACCGTATTGGTAAGATATTTCATGGCCCTCTCCTTTCCTTCCTTATCTCCATCCTGACTATAATCATCACCTGCTATATATAGCCCCGTGATAACAGAAGAAGTGATGCGGGCCCTGTTCTCTCCTTCGGTGGCATCTCTTAAAACAATATGATCCGCATCATTATACTGATACACTTTATCAATCCACCAACCATACGAAACCGCATTCATGGTGTATTCCGTGTCTTTTATTTTATTCCATGCATCGCATGCAATACGCCGCGATTGTGCATAATGTGCCGGAAAAACAGGAGAAATAGATAGATTAATATACATGTCTCCGAAATATTTATTCAACAATTGCATTCCATAGTTGTACGCCTGAATACCTGTTTGTATTTCGGATTTGTGCCATTTATCGCCTTCCATGGCGCCATGGGTCATAAAGTCCATTTTCACATACTCAAATCCGCAACGGCGAAACAAGTCCGACGTTTTTTTCATCCGTTCTTCAACAGCCGGATGTGTCGGATCGATAGCGTATGCTCCATCCAGTTCCTGCGGCTTTCCGTCGGCATAAATATATAAATCTTTGAATTTATATGCTTCGGCATCGTGTACGGTTGCTTCCGGATTTTTGCCCCAATCCGTAAAAGGTGTCCAGTAAATTCCTGCAATTTGTCCGTTTTCCTTGCATTTCTTCACAAACGCTTTCAATTCTTCTTCCGTAAAGCTGTTCCAACCGGAATCAAGACCAATATACACGGTATTATCGGCATTGACAAATCCATTGTCCTGTAAGTTACTTCTGAAAAAATCAGAAACCTCCATCGCCTTCGGATATGTCAGCTGAAACTGAAGCACTCCCCAACTATTCCATCCGAAAGGAACAGCCTTATCCCATGCCTTAGGAGGAGCAACCATTGAATTTACCACAGCATACTCATCCAGACCATCCCGCCAATCGTCAAAAACACCTAACAATACTTTCGGCGATTTGATTTTTTTTCCAGACAATGCACCATGAGCTTTCGAATCACGGGTAAGTGAGTCTGCGACGCCACCATAACAAATCAGGGATTTTAATTCTCCGGATTTATTACCTGTCATTTTTATAGCAGACTTCCAGTTATCATGTTCCACCGAACCTATCACAAGACCGTTCCGGCTATCATTATTAAAAACAGAAGTCACTTCATAACTCGTAAGTTCATCAAAATCCAGCGAATGCGACTGATATCGTATCCAGCAATCATTATCAAAAGGAATAAACAAGGCTCTGTTCCCGGTTGGTTCTTGCAAAAAACGGACATTATCTATATTTACCGGAGCCATGTAATTGGAAGACACAACTTCACTTTCACTTTTCAGCGTAAATTCCGTCAGTATATAATCTCTTTCCGGATAAATAAAGAAATATTGGGTCAATACAGGTAGCTTCGGTTCCTCATAGGTAATAATAACAGCTGTACCTTTCCCAAAAGCATCTTCCATATTCTTTGAATCAAAGTGTACCTTCGAATAATCTTTTGTAGATACCATCTTTCCATCCAGGATATAAGATGCGTACAGGTCCTCAGATAACTTCTCCGACTTTTTCTCAACAGCCACTCCCCTGTTTCCCGAATTATATACAATCTTCCATTCGTGTGATTCTATCGAATATTCACTACACGAAAATACAATAAGTGCACATGCAAAAAAAATACTCAACTTTAATAATTTCATACTTGCAAAATTGATTTTTAACATTGTGGTAATATAGATCTCGCTCTTTTGTAAATCGCTAACCGAAGGTCAGCCTTAGCTAAAGGCGATATATTATAAGGCTCCTTTCATGGTTATTTGGTTTAGTTATTTTATGTATGCAAATATAAGGGTGAATAATCCGCAAACACAATTCTCCAACCCTTTTTATGCATAATTGCAACATTTTTGCTATTCTTTGCGACATTCATTTATTTATATATTAATATATTTGTACCTATTAACTACGACGCTTAAAATAACACCGGATGAAACGAGCATGATCAATGATCGCCTCTGGCGATATACAAAAAAGCGAGTTCTATATTACCTTGGTGTCAAAATTAATTATTGTACATATGAAACGCATTTTTTTAATTCTAATTTCTACATTCCTGACTTTTCTGTCGGAAGCACAAACCGGGGTTGACGCCAGCTATTTTTTTTCACGGATAAGCAGCGAAGCCGGACTTTCCCAGGTCAATGTAAAATCAATTATACAGGACAGCTACGGCTTCATGTGGTTCGGAACCAGAAACCGGTTAAACCGCTATGACGGAACCAATATAAAAATTTTCGATTGTTATGATGCAAAACTCAGGCAGGGGAACAATAATATATCGGCCTTATATGAAAACAGTGATAGAAAATTATGGATCGGAACAGACAAGGGCATCTATATATTCAACCCGCTTGACGAAACATTTACCTTTTTGAACGACAGCACTTCCGGTGGGGTGAGAATAACAGACTGGGTCTCAACGATACAGGGAGACCAGGATAGTAATATATGGATTGTCATTCCCAATGAAGGAATTTTTCGCTATCATGAACCTTCCCGTGACATGTTTCATTATATCATCGGAGAACCCCTAATGCCTAATCAGGGAGGAAATCCCCAATGTATGTGCATCGAAAAAAACGGGAATATATGGATTGGTACTAACGGCAACGGCGTTTATCTTTTTGATAAAGGCAGCAATACTTTCACCCAGTATCTGGGCGATAACAACGGCAGTTCATTAGAAGGCGAACACATCTATACCATGTGTGACTACGGGGACGAACTTGCGTTGGGAATTCATGAAGGGAAACTGCGCAAACTGAATAAAAGGAGAAATACTTTATCCGACGTAAACGCTCCGGATGTTCATTACAAAATAATAAGGAGTATCTTACGGTTTGACGACGAATTATGGGTAGGTACAGAGGCCGGGCTTTTCATCATTAACGAACTCGGAAATAGTGTCATACAACTACAGGAAGACCCCATGTTTCCTTATTCCCTGTCGGATAACGTTGTGGAAAGTATTTACAAAGATAAAGAAAACGGTGTGTGGCTGGGAACCCGTTTCGGAGGAGTCAGTCATCTTGCAGAGAAAGGATTCAGTTTCGAATGCTATGTACCTTTGAGCAATTCGAAAAATACCATTAACAGTCGTCGTTTGCGTGAAATGAAGGAAGATAAAAACGGAAATATCTGGATTGCATCCGAAGATAAGGGGCTGGACATTTTCAATACCAAAAATTTAACTTTTAAAAGAATAGAAGAAAACGGCATCGACCGTTATAAAAACACCAAAGTTTTAGGATTATACCTGAATGAAAAACAAGCGTGGTTGGGATTCTTCAAAAACGGATTGGATGTCATCCACTTTTCCGATTCCAAGATAGAGCATTTTTCGGGCAAAGACCTGAATCTGGACGAAGCCAGCGTCTATGCTATTTGTGAAGACAGATACGGCAAGTTATGGATTGGTAACGGGTGGGGTATTTTCGTCGGCAGCAAAGACAACAAAGATTTCATTCGGATGAACGAATTCGGAACAAGCTACATTTATGATATCATGGAAGATTCCAAAGGATTTATCTGGGTAGCTACGCTTGGTAACGGTATTTTTAAATACAACCAGATAACAAAGGATATATCCCACTATACGAATAAATCCGGCGATGATACGTCCCTGAGTTCCAATTCCGTAAGCGACATTACCGAGACTTCGCTCGGAGACATCTGGTTTGCCACCGACCGTGGTGGAATATGTCGATACAACAGGGAAAGCGACAACTTCACCACTTTCTCCCTGAAAGAAGGACTACCCGACAATGTCGCTTATAAGATCATCGAAGATAAAGAGTACAACTTATGGTTCGGAACAAATAACGGACTTGTCCGCTTTAATCCGGCAAACAAAGATATCAGGGTGTTTTCGGAAAGTGATGGGCTCCCCATACACCAGTTCAATTATAAATCAGCGTTGGCCGGTTCAAATGGCAAATTTTACTTCGGAGGGCTAAATGGGCTTCTGTCTTTCAATCCCTACTCTTTTGTAGAAAATAAATTTATCCCCCCAGTCTACATCACACAGCTAACAATTAATAACCAGGCTGTTAATCTGCACACAAACAATACGCCGTTGGAACAATCCATCAGTCATACTCAAAAAATCAAGCTGAATTATAACCAATCCAACATCGGTTTCGATTTTGTCAGTTTAAGTTTCACGGCTCCCAAAGCAAATAAGTATGCCTACATGCTGGAAGGTGTCGACAAAAGCTGGAATTATATCAATACAAACAAAACCGTTTCGTATGCAAAGCTTCCGCCGGGCAACTATACGTTCAGAGTGAAGGGAAGTAATAATGACGGACTATGGAACGAAAAGGGCGCTGCCGTCGAAATCGAAATAATGCCGCCCTGGTGGGCATCGAACCTGGCGAAGTTTATTTATGTCATGCTTACACTTCTCATCTTATATTACATCCTCAACCGTTACAAGAAGCAGACAGAACGGAAACAAACAGAGAGACAGCGTCTTTTCGAGTCGGAAAAAGAAAAAGAATTATACAGTTCGAAAGTTGAATTTTTTACTAATATAGCACATGAAATAAGAACACCGGTTACATTGATAAACGGACCTTTGGAATCGATGCTTGAAATGGATATCACAGATCCGGAGTTAAGCAAAAGCCTGAAAATCATGAGCAAGAATACATCCGATTTATTAGGATTAGTGAATCAATTGCTCGACTTCAGAAAAGTTGACAGCAATAAATTCCTGCTAAACAGAACAAACCAAAATCTTTCCGGATTTCTCAGGGAAGTTTATACACGCTTTGAACACATTGCGCAAAAGCAAAATAAAACAATGACCTTAGCACTGCCTCCGGAAAATATCATATTCTCTTTCGACAAAAGTGCGTTGAGCAAAGTATTGAACAATCTGCTTTCAAATGCCGTACGTTATTCCGAAAAACACATTGAAGCAGAATTGATATCAGACGACAACCATATCTACATCAAAATCCGCAATGACGGCGACCTGATTCCCATTGACTTGAGGGAAAAGATTTTTGATCCGTTTTATCAGGGAGATAAACATAGAAATAGTCCGTCCAGCTCCGGTATAGGACTCTCTTTAGCCCGCTCGCTAACCGAACTGCACGACGGAAGTTTATATTATCATCATGATCAATCTCTGAATGAATTCGTTATAAAACTACTATTCCGGCCGGAAAGCGGAGAGATACTTATCACCGATGAAATACCGGAAGATAACTATATCATCGAAGAACAGGCGAATGTTGACGATAAACAAAATACGGAAATCATCCTGTTGGTAGAAGATAATACCGACATGCTGAATTTCATTGCCGACCGGCTGAGTAAACAATTCGGAGTGGAGAAAGCAACTAACGGAATAGAAGCCTTGAATACATTAAAAGAGAAAAATATAGACCTGGTACTAACCGACATCATGATGCCGGAAATGAATGGGTTTGAATTGTGTAAAAATATTAAGGAAAACCTGGATTATAGCCATATTCCGGTAGTACTTGTCACTGCAAAAAATGATTTACAAAGTAAAATCCACGGACTGGAAATGGGGGCCGACGCATATGTAGAAAAACCGTTCTCTATGAATCATCTGATTACACAATTAACAACCATACTCCATAACAGGCGGCGGGAAAAGGAAGCTTTTATGAGAAAACCGTTTTTACCCATCCAGAATATAGGTATGAATAAGGCGGATGAAGAATTTATACAGAAAATCATCGATATTATCGAGGAAAATATTACAGACTCCGGTTTTAGTGTTGAAAGATTGGCTGAAAATGTGTTTATGAGCCGCTCTAATCTACATCGTAAAATTAAGGCTTTAACTGAATTAACCTCAATCGACTTCATACGGCTTATCCGCCTGAAAAAAGCAGCTGAACTGATACAAAGCGGAAAATACAGAATCGGCGAAGTCTGTTATCTTGTCGGAATCAATTCTCCATCCTATTTTATCAAACTATTCCAAAAACAATTCGGTATGACTCCTAAAGAGTTTGCCAAGCAACAGCAATAATAAAAAGGGATTAAACAATTCAACCGGAATACAAGAATTCTTCTTGTAAATTCCGGTTGAACTTTATTGACCTGTAACGAAATTTACCTGACAATCGCTTTCATACCGATTTCATTTTCCACAACAACTACGACAACACCCGAAGGCACTGAAACAACCTCATTGTCAGAAGAAATAACGGTATTAGCCACTATCTGCCCAAGCATATTCCTTATAATAACCTTCTTTCCTGCAGCATGAAGAATTGTAACATTTCCTGTTCCACCGGCAATTATTACTTTAGAAGCGACATCTCTATCAACAACCGTTTCGTTACTAACAGGATTACTTGATTGTTTTACATTAAATACAGCTCCTCCGGCCTCACCCATCAAATCTCTTTCATCAGAGCGCGTCAGTACAGGTACACCATTCTGCGACTTAATCCAACCGCCATATCCGGGTCGGATTACAGCCCCGGCAGCCGTGTTTCGCTCTGACACTTCCGACTCAATAACAAAATCATCCGCACCTTTTTCAATCAACCTGAATGAGAACACCCAGTCTTTATGTGTATTGTCATCAAGGGCAATCACAGCATGCAAGCCGATTGTTTTGCCCGGAGAAAGCGCTGATGCAGGCTTAAAATCATAATATGTACGCATTTCAGGATACCTGCTTCTTTCGCCTAACGGATAATAAGCTTCCTGATATGCCGAACCCGGTATAATATTTTCGCTTAGTTCTACTTTAACACATTTCATTTTCTTGTTTATCAAACGCATAATTGATATCTTTTTGCCTTCGACAATGTCGTTCAAACATTTGGTCAATCATATCATCATCAGACATTTGTCGA